>JAOPYW010000040.1 GCA_025964405.1 Thermoleophilia bacterium
CGGCGATGCGAACGGTGTCAGTCACGCGCGCGCTCGCGCTCGTGATCAGCGGGGGCGCGACGGGTCGGCAGCACGATGTCGAGCAGCTCACGCCGCAGCCGGTCGCGCTGCTCGGGGATCGTGCCGAGCATCCATGCGAGGTGTTCGCCGTCGGCGCGGAGCTGCGTGATCGATTCCGTCAGTTCGCCTGCGTGCTCGCCCAGTCGTGCGACGTGCGAACCGGCCGTGACCAGGGTCGTGTCGAAACGCCGTGCGTGCACGTCGATGAGCGCCTGGGCTGCACGCTGCGTGCGCTCGAGGCTGCGGTAGCGCCTCCAGGCGCGGAGCCCGAAGACCGCAACGAGCAGGGCTGCGACGGCGCCCGCGACCATCGCGATCAGACCGGCGTGGATGTCTCCGGCCCAGCTCACGTGGCCGCACCGCGCACCGAGCGCGCGGTCGCGATCGCGATCTCGGCGGCGAGCTCGTCGGTGAAGACGGCGGCTGGTGCGATCCAGCGCCAGTTGCCGTCGGCGGTTCCGGGCACGTTCATGCGATCGACGCTGCCGAGGCCGAGCCAGTCCTGCAGCGGGATCACGGCGAACCGGGCGGAGGAGCGCAGCACCATGTCGATCGCCGCGCGCGGCAGGTCGTACTGGTCGATCGCCCCCGTGAAGCGCAGCGCGAAGTCGAGGCGCTTGTCGGTGTCGTCGATCGCGGCCGCCTCGGCGGCGCGTGCCGCCCAGCCGGCGACCGTGTCGAAGTCGTGCGTGTCGGTGTAGGCCGCGACCTGGTCGTCCCAGGCAGTGGGCAGGTGCACGCTGTCGCCGCCCTCGTCGAACCCCTGCACGAGCACGCGCATCTGGGGGAGCGCCGTCTCCTCGCGCAGGCGCTGCAGGTGCGGCGTGTCGGCACCGAGGTCCTCGACCACCAGTTCCATCTCACCGAGCTGCTTGCGGGCCAGCTCGAAGAACTCCGCGCCCGGTCCGAGCTCCCAGCGACCCTGCTCGCCGAAGGCCGCGCGGGGCGGCACGCTCCACCAGTCGGCGAAGGCGCGGAAGTGGTCGATGCGCAGTACGTCGGAATACTGCAGCTCGTGGCGCAGGCGCCGGAACCACCACTCGTAGCCGCTCGCCGCGTTGGCTGCCCAGTCGTAGGGCGGCATCGGCCAGACCTGGCCACCCGGATCCATCGCGTCCGGCGGGGCGCCCGTGCGCCGCGCGGGGCGCCGATCGTCGTCGAGCAGGAAGAGGTCGGGATGCGCCCACACGTCGGCGCTGTCGTCACCGACGTAGATCGGTGCGTCACCCATGATCCAGACGTCGTGCGCGCGTGCGTGCGCGTGCAGCTCGCGCAGCTGGCGGAAGAACAGGTACTGCACACCCGCCTCGGGATGCTGGTGCGTCGCGCCGTAGGTGCTCGCGCGCCCCACGTGTGCGCCCACGCGCCGCACGCGATCCTCGAGTGGCCACTCGCCCCGCTCAACGTTCGGATACTGCTCCCGAAGCGCGGTGAACGCGACGTGATCGGCGAGCCACCACGATTCGCGCTCGCAGAACTGCAGGAAATCACGGGTGAGCTCGTGGTCCGAACCGAACGACAGCAGCTGTCGAGCCGCCTGCCGCACGAGGGGGAGCTTCCAGCGCGCGATCCGCGCGAGCGCATCGGTGCCGCCCACCTGTCCCGCCACCATGCCGACGTGGCCGGCGGGCAGGCGACCGGCTCCCACGGCCGATCGGGTTGCATCGAGCGTCGGGGGCAGCAGCCCCAGCCCGACCAGGTCGTCGAGGCTCAGGAGCATCGGGTTGCCCGCGAACGCACTCGCTGCGTCGTACGGGCTCATGGCGTGGTTCGACGGCGGGTGGAGGGGAAGCGTCTGCCACAAGCGCTGACCGGCCTGCGCGAGCCACGTCACGAACCCGCGTGCCGGCGCGCCGAGGTCGCCGATGCCGTCGGGCCCGGGAATGCTCGTGACGTGCAGCAGCATGCCCGCGCGGCGGTGCCCGGGAGATGCGTCGAGGGTCGCCGCGACCGTCTGGTCGTGTTGCGCGGCCTCGCGGCCGTGCACGCGCGGGGAACTCGTTGCGAGGGGCGAGAACGGCCCCTCGGATGTGACGGTCACCTGCTCACGCATCCCGCAGCAGCACCGCACCATAGTTGCCGTCGACGTTGGTCAGGTCGATGCCGCCGTCCTTGACCGCGTACGACTTGCCCGACAGCGCGTCGACGAACTGCGTGCCGTCCCGCGCGACGTCCTTGAGCGGCACGTGGATGTCCTTGCCGACCACGTCGTTGTTGATCGCGACGATGGCATCCTTGTCGTTCCCGGCGATCGCGCGGCGGTAGACGAGCGTGTTGTTCGCGTTGTGCGTCGCCAGCACGCTGAAGTCGCCGCGGCGCAGGGCGTCACTCGACTTCCGCGTCTCGATCAGCTTCTGGTAGAGCCCGAACAGCTGGTCGGCGCGACCCTTCGACGAGATCTCGGCTCCGTTGTGGGCCGCGTCGAGCGCACCGGCCGCGTCCTTGGTCTTGTTCCCGGGCACGAGGCTCCAGTCCATGGCGCGACGCGCGTCAGGATCGGCGCCGCCCTCCATGCCGAGTTCGTCGCCGTAGTAGACGACCGGCGCGCCGACGTACGTCATCTGGAAGATCGCAGCCGGGCGCTGGCGGTACCAGTCGCCGCCTGCCTGCGTGATGAAGCGAGGCGTGTCGTGCGAGTCGAGGATGTTGAACGCACCCATCTTCGCCTCGCTCGAGTACCCGTTCTGCAGGCGCTGAACGAACTGGTCGACGTTGTTCGACTTCTTCGCGAAGAAGTCGACGCTCGGGAATGTGAAGTAGTTGTAGTTCATCGACCCGTCGAACTGGTCGCCCTGGAGCATGCCGCTCGCGTCGTGCCAGTTCTCGGCAACCATGTAGGCGTCGGGGTTCGTCGACTTGATCGCCTGGCGGGCGGTGCGCCAGTAGTCGGAGGAGAAGTTGGTGTCGTCGGCGACGTCCATGCGCCATCCGTCGATCTTGCCGTCGCGCAGCCAGCGCTTGACGATCGCGTCCTTGCCGGTGAGGAAGTAGTCGCGCACCTTCGGGTTGTCGGTCTTGAGCACGGGGAGCTCGGCGTAGTCGAACCACGCCTTGTAGTCCTTCGTGCGCAGCACGCCGTCCTGGTCGTGCGTGTAGCTGATCGGCCAGTTGTTCACGGTGTAGCGGTCGAAGTACTCGCTCTGCGGGCCCTTCTCGCGCACGTCCTGGAACCACTTGCTCTGGTGCGAGGTGTGGTTGAACACGCCGTCGAGCATCACCTTCACGCCGTTCTTGTGGGCGGTGTCGACCATCTGCTTGAAGGCCTTGTCGCCGCCGAACTGCGGATCGACGTGCTCGTAGTCGGTGGTGTTGTACTTGTGGTTCGAGGGGCTACCGAAGATCGGGTTGAAGTAGAGCGCGTTGACGCCGAGCGACGTGAGGTAGCCCATGCGGTTGGTGACGCCCTGCAGGTCGCCGCCCATCATCATCGTGTTGGTCGGCTTGGATCCCCACGGGGCGGTGCCGGCGGGGTCGTTGCCCACGTCGCCGTTCTCGAAGCGCTCCGGGAACACCTGGTAGAAGACGGCGTCCTTGACCCAGTCGGGAATCTTCAGGTTCGAGGCGCCCGTGGCGGCCTGCGTGACGGCGGCGCCGGTCGAAGCGAGCGTGCTGTCGACGTCGCGGTGCAGGGCGGTCTTCACTGGGGCGGGCGCGGGTGCGGCTGGAGCCGCGGCGCGCGTCGTCGTGGCTGCTGCCGTCGTTGCGGCGATTCCCTGGCTGATGGTGGCGATCATCGCGAGCCCTCCGTGGCTACGAGTGCTGCGGGTACGCGCCTCCATCCTGGAGTGCGCCGTCACCCGCGAGCGTGCGGAACGTTTCGAACGTCCCGAACCCTATCGCAGCGGTCGCGGCCGGTGAATGCATCCTCATCAGCGGTGGCCATGGCGGCTCCCGCACGGCCGGGGTGGGCCACCCCCGGCCGTGCGCGAGCCGGAGGCCGTGCACACGGCGCCGACCACGACGCCGTCCTCCGATGAATCCGTGCGGCCCGCCCAGGGCAGCCCACGTGATGGCCGCAGCCCGCGTTCGGCCGTGCATCGAAATCTATTCAGGCAAAGGCAATGCATGCCGAAATATTTTCAGGTATACTTCTCTCGAACCGAACAAACGAACGCCAAGGAGGCAATCGTCACCATGCTGCACACTCCCTACCAGATCATCATGGCCAGCCGCGAGTTCGACCAGCCGGTCGGCATGCGCCGCCCGGAACCTGCTCGTTGGACGTGGATCGCCGGACGCCGCTACCGCGCCGAGAAGCGTTCCTGATCGGACGAAGCGGCCAACCGCTGAACAAAGGGTTGCACAAACGACCCTTCATCTGAAAATATTCCAGCAGCAGGCCTTCGGGCCTCGAAGCTGTCACGCGACATATCCCGGATCAACCTCCCCTCCCACGAGTGGGGCCCGATCCGTCCCACATACCGGCGCCGTCGTCCACCTCCCCCTCCCAAGGACCTCGGCTCGCGGGCACCACTCCCGCGCACGACGCCTCCATCCCCGGCGCCGAGCGCACTCCCACCCGATCCGGGAACCGCGTGGTTCACGAAGGCGGCGCCGCTCTCCAGCGTGTGCCGCCTTCGTCGTTCGCGGGGACTGCCGCTCCGCCCGACCTGCGAGAATGACGCCATGCCGCGCACCGAGCCAACCGCCGAGCAGGTCGACGCCCCGCCGACACCGCCCACCGAGGCTGAATACGCCTTCTGGGTGAACACGCGCGTCGGCTGGTTCCACCGCGCCATCCGCATCCTCACCGGGTGGTTCTGGAACCACGGCTACCAGCTCCGCGCGTACGGCCAGGAGCACATCCCGCCGACCGGCGCCTTCCTGATGGTGCCCAACCACTCCTCGTACACCGATCCCTTCGTCCAGGTGAAGGGGCAGGCGCGCGTGGTGCGGTTCATGGCCAAGTCGACGCTCTTCCACAACCCGCTCGCCCGCAGCGTCATCCGTGCCGGGGGTGGGTTCCCGGTGCGCCGAGGCCGCGGTGACGTCTTCGCGATGGAACTCGCGCGGCGCATGCTCCTCGACGGACAGGCCGTCGTCATGTATCCCGAGGGCACCCGGTTCCGGAAGTCGGCGCCCCTCGGGCAGCCACGCCGTGGTGCCGCCCGGTTGGTGCTCGAGCTCGGGGTACCGGTGGTGCCGGTCGCGACCTGGGGGAACAAGCAGCGCGAGGTCTACGGCCGCGCCTGGTGGCGCCGCCCGCGCGTGACGACGATCTACGGGCCCCTCATGCGGTTCACGGCAGGGGAGGCGACCCCGGAGCGCGTCGACCAGGTGCGTGACGAGATCTGGGCCGAGGTCGAGCGTCTCTACGACATCGCACGCGAGGTCGGTTCGCGGCCGCGTCGTCCCCGACGGTTCTCGGTGCCCGCCGCTGACGACTGACGACGGCTAGTCGGGGCCGCCGTCGATCGGGACCTCGTTCGCCGAGATCGAATCCACGCCGTCGAGCAGCGCGAGGCGGCCGACCACGTCGCTGATGGAACTGTCGACGGGCAACGTGAGGTCGAATGCGAGGTTGCGACCGGGGTGGTCGCGCTGTGGCGTGCTCACCGTGAAGTTGCTGACGCCCCCGCTCACGTGCGCGATCGAGTCGAGCACGGATCCGATGGCTGCCGCCCCGTTCACGTGCATCACCAGCGGCACCTGTTCCCCGCGGTTGCTGCGGTTGATGCGATGCGACACCTGACGAAGTCCGATCAGCACGAGGAGGATGAGCACCGTCGCCTCGATCGCGAGTTCGTAGTATCCGGCCCCGACCGCGAGGCCGATCGCAGCCATGATCCAGAGGCTCGCCGCCGTCGTGAGCCCGCGCACGCCGTCATCGCTGCGGAAGATCGCGCCCGCGCCGAGGAAGCCGATGCCCGTCACGATCTGCGCAGCGATGCGGGTCGGATCGCTGTTGATGTTCGGCCGCGTGGCAGAGGAGATGTCGACCGCCCACTCGCGGAAACCGTAGGCCGACACGATCGTGAAGGCCGCCGATCCCAGGCACACGAGGATGTGCGTGCGCAGCCCGGCGGTGCGGTCGCGCCACTCGCGCTCCACACCGATGAGCCCCCCGAGCGCGACGGCCAGGGCCAGGCGGAGGAAGAGTTCGACTTCGCTGAGTTCGGGAGCCTTCATGTGCTGGGGAGCTGTACCCTCGGGATGGGAAGTGGAATCGCACGCCGGGTTGCAGCCGCGGGCATCACTCGATATCATTCGTCCTACGACGCGGGGTGGAGCAGTCTGGTAGCTCGTCGGGCTCATAACCCGAAGGTCGCTGGTTCAAATCCAGCCCCCGCTACTCTCGAAGGGTCCGCTTGCGCGGACCC
>JAOPYW010000153.1 GCA_025964405.1 Thermoleophilia bacterium
GCAGCGGGGTGCGACGCCGCTGCCCTGACCTTCGTGGGTCAGGACAACAGCGGAGCGGGTTGGTACATCCCGCCTCGGGCCGGGGCGGTCGCGGGCACGCGCACCATCCAGCTGCCTGACGCGATGAGCATGGCCCTCGACGCCGATGGTGCATGTCAGTCGGCGCGGATCAGCGTGCACCTGGTGGTGGGCGCGTGACGGACCGCCGCTCGTTGCTGCAAGCCATCGTGCCGTGCGTGGTCGCGCTCGCCTGCGCGAGCATCGTCCCCGGGGCATCGGCCTTCTGGTCCGGGTCGAGCGCCGACGACGATGGCGTCGGCGCGGCAGCTGCGACGCGCATCATGCGAGGGGCTGCACCCTCGGTCGCTGCCCAAGGTATCGGCAGCGTGCAGGTGTCGTGGGGACCTGCGCGAACGGAGGCCGGGCGCACGGTGGAGCGCTACCTCGTCGCGCGTCGCGACGAAACGGTGGGGGAGTGGGTACCGGCAGCGGCCGGCTGCGCGGGGGTCGTCACGACCACCTCGTGTCTCGAGACCGGCCTCCCCGTCGGGCGCTGGTCATACCGCGTGACCCCGGTGCTCGGCACGGACTGGCGCGGACCGTCGGGCACGCCGAGCGGTTCGGTGAGCGCCGGCCCGCAGTTGATGACCCTTGATGAGCCGGTGCTCGGCGCACCGCTTCGCCCAGCCGTGTCAGGCGGACTGTCGGGCTTCGAAGCCGGCGAGGATGTCAGCTTTTCGATCGACGGCGAGCCCCTGCCCGGAGGCGCACCGACGGTGGTCGACGAATCGGGGAACGCGACGTTCGCCCTCGAACTTCCCGTGGACATCGCAGACGGCTCCTACACGGTGGAGGCGCGAGGCGCTGGCGCCGGCCACTCCTCGGCGACCACCTCGTTGCTGGTCGACACGATCCGTCCGACGCTGACGAGCCGGGTGTCTCCCGCACCGAACGCGGCAGGTTGGAACACCACAACGGTTCGCCTCGCCGGCATCGTCACCGACGGAGACGGCTCCGGAGGTGCGGGCACCTGGTACACGATCGACGGATCCGATCCGCGATCGTCGCCGACCGCGAGGCAGGAAGTGGGTGAGCTCGAGGTCGCGACGAGCCGCACAGTACGGATCTACACGGTCGACGTCGCGGGTAACGGCTCCGCCGTCGTCGACGTACCCGTCAGGATCGACCGAGTGCCACCGCAGGTCGAGATCTCCATCGCGGAGGGAGCGAACGGAGCCTCCGCCGATCCGGCCCACGACACGATCTACTACCGTGGCGTGGCGGGCGGGGCGTTCCGCCTGCTGGTGGCCGCCGACGACGCTGGTGGGTCGGGAGCGGCCGTCTTCAGCAGTTCGGGGGAGCAGGTGTCGTCGATCGGATTCAGTCACGTCGCAGGCACCGTCACGGCCCCGGTTGGCGGGCCCTACGTCGACAACGTCATGAGCTGGAGCGCGGGCACAACGAGCTCGCCGGTGCCCGTGGTGTCGGTCGCCGACGTGGCCGGCAACGTCACCACCGTCGAAGGCCGTGTAGTGCCCGACGACGCGGGCCCGATCGGTGGCTTCGTGCAGGTGACGGGCGTTCCGGAACATGGCGCCGCCTACGCGTCGACCACGTCACTGCGCGTGGACATGGTCGACGCGACCGATGATGGGTCGGGGCTGCTCGCAGGAGGACGGCGCCTGATGCGGGCGGAAGCGCCCCTGACCGCCGTGAACGGTAGGGTCGCGTGCGGGAGCTACGGTACGGAGACACAGGTGTACGGCGGCGCTGATGCGTCGTTCGATGACGTGGTTCCCAGTGGTGCGGCGTGCTACCGCTACGTCATGGAGGTGACTGACAACGTCGGCAACGTGGCTCGGTTCGCCAGCGACGAACTGCGCGTGCAGGCAGGGCCGTCGACGTCGCTCACGCCCCGCGACGTCTCCGTCACGCCCCTGACTGGAGCGCGACACCAGTGGGTGTCGGGCGCGACGGTCTACTACGACCCGACGTACGCCGGGAGCTTCGTCGTCGAGGCCCGGGCGAGTGACGACGTTTCAGGAGCACGATCGATGACGTTCCCTTCGATGGTCGGGTTCTCCGGTGGGGGTGCGGTGCTGACACCGTTGGCGGGCGACAGGTGGCGCGTGACGTATGCGTGGTCGCGCGACGGCGCGGCGGTGGAGCCCGGAACGCAGTCGGTGACAGCAACGAACGGGGCCGGACAGACCTCGAGCACTGCGAGCGCGTTCGCCGTGCGGGCCGATGCAACGGCCCCAACGGGCGTCGCGGTGTCGGTCACGGGCCTGGGCGGGACGGATGGGCGCTACGCCACGACGCGTCACCTGCAGCTCGAACTCGCCCCCGGCACCGACGCGGGCTCCGGGTTCGACGTGGACGCGACGCGACTTGCTCGCGCCTCAGCGCCGCTCTTGTCGAATGGCAGCTCGAGCGGTTCGTGCGGTGCGTTCGGGGCGTTCGTCTCGATCGCGGAGGGCGCCACGCTGGCGGCAGAGGACGACGTGCCCGTGGACGGCACGTGCTACCGGTATCGCTACGCGGTCGTCGATCGCGTCGGCAACGAGGCCGTGTCGGTCAGTGCTGAGGTGAGGGTACATTCGGTCGCGCCCACACCGGTGCTCGAGGTGGGCGACCTGGTCGGCGCCTCGTGGTCAGCGGCCGATTCGACGATATATTTCCGGCCGTCCGCTCCAGCGGGATCGTTCACCATGACCGTGCGCGCGGCTGACCTGACGTCCGGCATCGCATCGATCGCGCTCCCGACCCCGCCGTCCGGGTGGGAGGTCGTGTCACCGAGCGTGGCCTCGCGCACGTATTCCTGGAGCGCACCTGACCCCCCCGCGTGGCTCGGCGGGGAGGTCTCGGCCACGAGCCACGCGGGGCTGACCGGCACGGCGAACTTCGCGCTCACCCCCGACATGGCCCCACCGACGGGCGGGAGTGTGACGTATGCCTCCGAGCCCGGGTCGAACGGTGACGTCTCGGTCGTCGTCGCCACCGGAGACGACGCGGCCTCGGGCGTCGCGCTCGGGTCGGGACGGCTACTTCGGCGCGCGGCACACCTCACGTCGGGGAGCTGCAGCGCGTTCGGCGACCGGGTGGTGATCGCTTCGAGCGCCGGTGCTGGCGCAACGGTCGTCGACACCTCGGTGCTGCCCGGGTGGTGTTACCGCTACGAATTCGACGTCGCCGACCGGGTGGGCAACACGGTGACCTACCTGGGTGATGAGACCGTCACGGTGGCGATCAGCTGACGCTGAGGGCCGTCCGTCGCAGCACCGACGCGCCACGCAGCTCGCCGTCGCGGTGCGCGGCCACGAGCTCGTGCACCTCGTGGGGTGCGTGCACGTCGGAGGAGTAGAGCACGACGATCGACTCGTCACCGGGC
The DNA here is from genome assembly GCA_025964405.1 of Thermoleophilia bacterium. Lineage (GTDB taxonomy): Bacteria > Actinomycetota > Thermoleophilia > Gaiellales > SKUG01 > JAGQUL01. The sequence continues at coordinate 3,392 of JAOPYW010000153.1, forward strand.
GCCACGAACGTGGTCTCCCCGAAGGGTTCGTAGCGCGAGGCGCCGATGCCGACGAGCACGCCCGTCGCACCCGACTCGTCGAGGAGCGCTCCCACGTCCTCGAGGGGCGTGTCATCGGCGCCGCGCTGATGGCGGAGGCGATCGACGAGCCAGTCGAGCAGGGGCTGGCCGATGAGCGAGTAGGTGGCGACGGCGCTGTCGACGCCGTACGCGTGCGTCACGCCGTCGCGCTGGAGGAAGCACGCGAGGCGGAGCGGCGCGAGGTCGCCGTCGGGTTCGAGGTCAGACACGCCGAAGGCCACGGAGGCGATGCCCTTGGAGCCGGCGCCCCAGTTCTTCTTCTCGGAGATCTTCGTGGCGTTCGGGCGGCGGAGCGAGCAGTCGTCGAAGGCGGCGACCCAGATCGGCACGAGTCGCTCGATCGCACCGTCGTCACCGCGCAGCAGTTCGCAGTAGACGCCCATCTCGGGTTCCACCTGAATACGCAGCGGGAGGTCGCCGCTCGTCTCCGGCACCGCCAGCAGGTCACTCGCGAGCGGGAACTCCCCGAGCTGCGACGCGGCTCCCGGCGCATACCAGGGGAAGATGCCCTTGGGCATCGCAGCGGCCGCATCCACGTTGACGAAGTCGACCGCCTCGCCCGCCTGTTCGAGGTGCCCCGCGAAGTTGCCTGCCACCCCGAAGCCGAAGGTCGGTCGCAGGTCGTCGGCGTCGATGTCGTGGCGCGTGAGGTTGCTCATCACGCGCAGCGTATCTGGCCGGGCGCGGCGTCAGCTGTCGCGACTACGGCGTGGTCGCCGCCGTGTCACTCGTCGACGGGGCCGGGGTCGCCGTCCCGCCGCTCGAATCGCCGGCAGGAGGCGACGCCGTCGCCGGGTCGGTCACTGGCTCCTGCGCGGGGTCGCTCGTGCTCCCCGCCGAGGGGGTCGTCGTGGTCTGGGTGCTTGTCGCGTCAGTCGACTGTGGGGAGGCGGGCTGCGTACTAGCGGCATCGGCGTCGGTGCCGGTCGTCGGGGTCGTCGCGGCATCGGCACCGGCATCGGCCGCGTCGCCGGCCTCGCCATCCGGCGCCTCGGTGAGCTCGCCGCTGTCGGCGAGGATCTGGTCGATGCTGCGCTGCACGTCGCCGACCTGCGCCGCGATCGATGCCGGCGTGGCATCGGCGCCGAGGTCGTCGATCGCATCGAGCCGTTCGAGCTCGGCCGTGAGCCGCGCGAGCAGATCCTGCGAGGGCTCCGAGCCGATCGAGACGACGATCTGGTTCGCGATCGCCGTGGTCACGCACGCCGGGCAGTTGCCGTTGAGGGCCTCGGCGATGTTGATGGGAGCGATGACGGGGCTGGTGCCGACGACCAGCACGACCTGGAACGAGACGGCGACCGTCGTGCACGCGGTGCAGTTGGCGTAGGCGTGCGCCCCGTTGCGTTCGTCGACGGCATCTCCGTCGTGCACGGTCACGAGTGAATACGCGATCTCATACGTGGTGCCGCCGTCGGTGCGGTTGACCGCCAGGGCCTGGGAGTCGTTCGCGCCCGGCGCCTCGGGCAGGTCGAACGCGAAGGCCGTGCCGGCCGTGGTCGCGGGCGCCGGTGAGGTCGCATCGGCTGCCGGAGCGGCGCCACCGGCCGCGGCATCATCGGTGGCGGGCGCCGCGCCCGATGCGATCACGATCGGCGTGCTGGGGTGCTCAGGGTCGGTGATGACGTAGATGGCCGGCCGCTCCTCGGTGGCGCCGCCCTCGGGGGTGAGGGAGATCGCCAGATGGGTGCCGGCCGGCACGGTCGTGGGGGCGGCTGCGGCGGCGGCGGTCGGCTTCGTGGAACGCGGTGCAGTCGAGCGCGCTGCCACGGGGCGCGCGTCGACGAGCTGGTGCACGTCGCCGATCGCACCGCGATCGCTCGCGCGCACGGGCTGGTACTGACCCGCCGGCCACCACGCCCAGAGGGCGACGCCCACGAGGCCGGCAGCCGCCGTCGCGACGAGGATGCGGCGTGCGGCGTGCCCACGGCTCCACACCCATGCACGAATCGTGCTGCCCACGACGAGCCGGCGCACGATGAGCACGCTGCCGATCACCGGCAGCCCGAGAGCCAGCAGGCGCAGCACGGAGACGAGGCCGTCGACGACGTGCCCCGCGCCGAACTGGTCGGGCACGGCGGTGACGAGGTCACGCCCGCTCTCCCACGTGCTGGCGAGGAGCTTCGGAAGCAGCAGCACTGCACTGATCGTCAGACTGAGCAGCACGGGCACGACCACGAGCACCCAAGCGGTGACCAGCACACGGGCGCGGCCGGTCAGCGCCGAGCCACTGCGGCGGTGTCCCGGGATGAGTCGCTTGAGGGTCGGCACGATGTGCGCGTAGAGGTCGGGCACCCCGGTCGCGTCGGAGAGGATGTGGTACCCGTCGGCGCGGATAACGGGGGAGAGCTGCTTGACCATCTCGAGCAGCTGGAGGCCGATGAGCAGCAGCAGGGCGTCGACACGCAGCACGAGCCATGTGGCGAGCGTGGCGACGGCGACGATCGCGTTGAAGTAGAGCCCACCGAGGTCGGTGCGCAGGCGTGCGCCGCGGGGGAGCCGATAGGCATCGGTGACGTCGGTGTAGAACGCGGGCCAGACCAGGTAGATGCCGGCACCCATCGCACTGGGCCGGCCGCCGCCGTAGCGACAGGCGGAGGCGTGCCCGAGTTCGTGGAAGGCCGCGGAGGCGACGCCGAGCACGAAGACGAGCAGGATGAGCTCGGGGCGGTCGAAGGCCTGGGCGGCGGCCGAGGCAACGCCCTTCTCGACGAGCACGAACCAGCAGACGGCGACGAAGGCGAGGAGCACGGGCGCGACGACCCAGGCCCGGTGCAGCCACGTGAACGGGGCGGTGATGCGCCCGGTGCGTTCGGGGTCGGTGACGACGAGCTTCCAGCGCAGCGCGAGGAGGGGGTTCGCGCGTTCGGGCGCATTCGCCTCGGAGCCCGCGAGCAGGCCCTGCTCGACGAGCCGCTCCCCGATCGATGCCACGTGCTGCTCTTCGCAGTCGCGCCCGAGCTTCGCGCAGAGCGCGGCTGCGAGCTGCGCGTTGTCGCGCTGCCCGTCGATCTCCTCGAGGAGCGCGAACATGAGCGGCCCGAGCTGCACGACCTGTCCGTCGGCGCGCCGCACGAGGGCAGCGCCCTGCTCGTAGCCCGAACCGTCGACGTCGCCGAGGAGCTCGAGCCCCTCGGCGCGCGCCAGTGGTGCGACGGTGCCGTCACGAAGCCCGACCGCTGGCCGGTCGGTGGTCGCGCTCATCGGCCGCCCTCGTGCAGCAGCTGGCGGCTACTGCGACACATCGGCGTTCTGCTCTGCGGTGGCGTCGGCGTCCACGTCGAGGGTCTGGGTGATGTTGACCTCCTGCGCGGCCGAGGCCTGCGCGATGGCGCCCTCCGACCCGATGTTCGCGGCGACGGCGGCATCGATCGGGGCGGCGACGTTGGCGTTCGCCGCGACCGCGCCGCTGATCGGTGCCGTGAGGTTCGCATCGGCGTCGATGTTGATGTCGGCACTCAGGAGGCTGCCGCCGTTGAGGAGGGATCCGACACCGCCCGTGACGCCGTCGGCTGCGTCGCCGACGTCGCCGGTCGCGCCACCCACGACGCCACCGACC
>JAOPYW010000157.1 GCA_025964405.1 Thermoleophilia bacterium
GATGGGCGAGCGCAGCGCCGAGAAGCTCATCGCGGGCATCGACGCCGCGCGCACGCGGCCGCCGTGGCGCTCGATGAACTTCGTGGCCTCGGTGCGGCCGAGTGTCGCGAGCGTGCCGGTGACGACGAGCGTCTTGCCGAGCAGCGGCCCCTCGAGCACCGGCTCCACGACCTCCTCGGCTGACGCGACCGTCGACACGCCGTTCGCCTGCAGCTGGGCCACCAGCTCGCGATTGAGCGGGTCGCTCGCCCAGCGGTGCACGCTCTCGGCGATGACCATGCCAAGCCCCGGCACCGCTGCGATGTCTTCGACGCTCGCGTCGAGCAGGGCGTCGAGGCTCCTGAAGGCGCGGGCCAGGTCAACCGCGACCTGCTCCCCCACATGGCGCAGCCCGAGCCCGAAGATGAGCTTGCCGAGCGGACGCGTGCGCGAGGCGTCGATGCCCGCGATGAGCTTCTCGGCGCTGCGCTCGCCCATCTTGTCGAGCGTCACGAGCTGCTCGGCCTGGAGCGTGTAGATGTCAGGCGAGCGGTGGATGAATCCGGCCGCCGCGAGCTGGCGCACGCGCTTCTCGCCGAGGCCGTCGATGTCCATCGCCGTGCGCCCCGCGAAGTGCTCCATGAGCCGCAGGTTGCGCTCGGGGCACGCCGCGTTCGGACAGCGCAGGATCGCCTCCTCGGCCTCGTACTGCACCGGCGTGCCACAGCTCGGGCACTCCGTCGGCAGCACGAACTCGCGCTCGGTGCCGTCGCGCGCGTCGATGACCGGCCCGACCACCTGCGGAATCACGTCGCCGGCGCGGTGCACGATGACGGTGTCGCCGATGCGGATGTCCTTGCGCGCGATGTCGTACGCGTTGTGCAGGTTGGCCTGGCTGACGATGACGCCGCCGACCTCGACCGGATCGAGCTGCGCGAACGGCGTGATCGATCCGGTGCGCCCGACCGCCACAGGGATGTCGAGCAGCCGCGTCGTCGCCGTGGTCGGCGCGAACTTGAAGGCGATCGCCCAGCGCGGGTCACGCCCGACGGTGCCGAGCTCCTCCTGCAGCTGCACCTCGTCGACCTTGATCACGCAGCCGTCGATGTCGAAGTCGAGCTTCGGCCGCGTGCGCTCCCACCACTCGCACCGCGCATACGCCTCGGTGATCGTCGCATGCGTCTGGAGGTCGGGGCTCGTGCGAAAACCGAGCTCCGCCAGCCACGCCATCGCCGTCGAATGTGAGGGGAGCTGTGCGTCGGCCCCGCCCCCGGCGAGCGAGTAGGCGAAGAACCCGAGCGGACGCGACGCCGCGAGCGCCGGATCGAGCTGCCTGATCGAACCCGCCGCCGCGTTGCGTGGGTTCATGAAGACCGGCTGCCCGGCCGCGGTGCGCTCCTCGTTGAGGCGGTCGAGCCCCGAGCGCGACATGTAGACCTCGCCGCGTACCTCGATGTGATCGGGGAGCTGGCCGCTCGACGGCGGCCTGAGCCGCATCGGCACGCTGCGGATGGTGCGCACGTTGTGGGAGACATCCTCACCCACGATGCCGTCGCCGCGCGTCACGGCGCGCACGAACTCGCCGCGCTCGTAGGTGATGCTCATGGCAAGCCCGTCGATCTTGGGCTCGGTCACGTAGCGCAGGCCGGCCTCGAGCGCCTCGCGGTCGTGCTCGGCCTCGGCGGCCTCGTCCTTCGCCGCGCCCAGGCCGAGCAGGCGCAGGTTGCGCAGCTGCCAGCCACGCAGCTCGGCCTCGGTGCGCGCGTTGGCGAGCGACAGCATCGGCGACTCGTGCGTGATGCTCGCGAACACGCCCGAGGCACGCTCGCCCACGCGCTGGGTCGGGGCGTCGGTGCGTACCAGCTCGGGATGCGCGGCCTCGAGCGCCTGCAGCTCCCGGTACTTGGCGTCGTAGGTCGCGTCATCCACGACCGGCGTGTCGAGCACGTGGTAGCGATAGGAGTAGTCGTTGAGCTCGTCGACGAGGGCGTCGATGCGAGCCTGCTGGTCAGCCTGGGTCATATCGGCTCCTTACCCGAGGAGCGCTGCGAGATTCCACGACTCCATGACGGCGGCGGTCGCAGGGTCGGAGGCGTTGAAGCGGAGCGGCGAGATCGCGACGTTGCCGCGCCCGATGGCGGCGATGTCAGTGTCGGTCTCGTGCGCGTGGTGTTCGGGGTCGTCACCGTAGAGCTGGTAGGTGCGGCGCCCGCCGTCCTCCGCCTGCAGCACGAGCTTGTCGCGGTAGATGCGTCGACCGGGCACGCCGAACTCGATGCCGCGCAGCTCGTCGGCCGGGCACCCCGGCACGTTGACGTTGACCACGAGCCCCTCCGGCAGCTGGTCGCGGAACTCGAGCACGCGCGCGACGATGCCCGGGAGCACGCGCGCCATGCCGGTGAAGTCGTAGGTCGCGTCGCGTGGGTAGCCCATCTCCTGGGCCACGCTCTGCTGGGAGACCGCCACGGCGGGCAGGCCGTTGAGGGCGGCGTCGAAGGCGGCCGACACCGTGCCGGAGTAGGCGATGTCGTCGCCGACGTTGAGGCCGAGGTTGGACCCCGACACGACGATGGTCGGCACCGGGCCGGCGAGGCCGAGCACCGCCATGCGCACGCAGTCGGTCGGGGTGCCCGACGTCGCGAGCGCGACCTCGGCGTGCGGCACGGCAGCCTCGACGACCGTCAGCATGTTGCCGAGCGTGATCGAGCGACTCGCGCCGCTGTGGTTCTTGTCGGGCGCGACCACGATCACGCGACCGAGGGGCGCGAGGCAGGCGACGACGGCGTGCAGTCCGGGCGAATCGATGCCGTCGTCGTTCGTCACCAGGATGACGGGGCGCGCATCGCTCGACGCGGCGGCGGCATCACCGGCCGGAGTCAGGGGATCGCGTTCGGGGTCGGGCGTTGGGTCGGGCGCAAGGTCGGTCATCGACGGTGACCTACCCGGCTGCGCCGATTCGCTCCCCATCCTCGCGCGTCCAGCCCCGGCGGCGCCGGAGCAGGTCGTCGAGGTGCGCGAGCGGCACCTCGCCCTGCGCGGTGAGTTCGCGCACCCGCCGCAGCTCGCGGTGGTCGAGCACGAGCGCGAGCTCGGCGAACACGGCGTCGGGATCCTCGCGCAGCTCGACCGAGCGGTGCTGCTCCTCGCGGGCCCACTGGTCGAAGCGCCCCTTGGCGAGCTGCACGGGCTGTGCGCGGGAGCGCCGCTGCAGCGGCGAGGTGAGGCGATCGGCGGTACCGACCAGCGTGCCGGTGATGACCGGACCCCACATCGCGGCGGGCACGACGGCGGCCAGCATCGCCAGGGCCACGAGGATGCGCCCGCCACCGAGCCCGCCGACCAGCAGGCCGAACAGCACCACCCACGGCAGCGCGGCCGCGACACGCCGCAGGAGACCCGAGCCTCCCGGCGCGGCGAGCAGCTCCCCCACGTGCTCGTGCACGCCGTGCAGGGCGGGCTCGCCGAGCCGCACGGTGACCCGCTTGCGGGCGATGCGCTCGCGCCTGATCTTGACGAGGATCGGGCGATCGCACGCCTCGCACGGCACCAGGTAGTCGCGCAGGCCCCGCCAGGGCAGGGGCGGGTCGGTGCGCGTCGGGCCGCTGCACCACGGGCACGTGTGCGGGCCGTGCGCGATGCGGGCGGCGCGGCGCACGACTTCCGGTGAGATCGCTTCGACGTTCGACATGGGGGCGTCCTTCGGTGGAGCTGGGTCGCGCCGCGACGTCGCTGGGTGGCGGTGCCGCGGGGCGGGGCTGCCTCTCGCTACCCGAGCGTCGAGAAGTGATGCATGGCCCGCATCGACGTGCGGGTTTGCGCAGGTTCGTGATCGCCGAGGTGCGCTCCTACGCTTCGCACCGCCCGCGCTCACGGTGCGCTTATGCGGGCGGCCGACACTTGGGGCACCGACCCGTTCGCACTCGAAAGGCACGCACCATGCTCCACACCTTCTTCCAGTACGGCCCGCTCATCGGCACGGCGGCACTCTGCTGCGCGGCTGCGGCGATCCTCATCGTCGGTGCGCGCAACGGTCGCACCATCTCGGCGCAGACGATGCTGCCGGCCGCCTACCTCGCGCTGCACGCCGTGGTCGGCGGGCTGTTGTTCGTCGGGCATCGTTTCCAGCTCGACCGCGAACACGTGATGGCGATGACCACCACGCTCGACCTGATCGGCATCATCGTGCTGGGGCTGGCGATCTGGGACATCGACCGCGTCGCGCGCACGGTGCGCCGCGAGA
>JAOPYW010000170.1 GCA_025964405.1 Thermoleophilia bacterium
GCGACGGCGATGCGTGGGCGATCGTGCGGGCCCAGCTGCACCGCCACGACGGCGATGCGATCACCTACGTGCAGGCCACGTTCGGGAGCCTGTGGGACGAGCACGCCACCGACAAGGTGACGTTCGCCAGTCGCATCGGACCGGTCGAGGGCTACGGTGGGAACGAGGCCGGCCTCGTGGACGCCGAAGGCGAGGCGGTGGACGCGGAGGCGTCGGTGTTCGGTGAGCGCCTCACCCGCGAGCGCGCCCTCGAGCACGCGCTGCTCCCCGATTTCTGGGAGCTGCTCGACTGGCTCGCGCTGCAGGATCCCGACATCGCCGAGAACGTCGCGCACGGGCCCGCCCGATGAGACCCGCCGCGCGGCGTGCACCGCAGCATCTGCGCCACGGGATACAGTGTCACCTGTGATCGACCGAACGAAGGGCTGCACCCATGGCTGACGAGACCGCGACCGACCCGCGAGGCTCCGACCCCGCAGCCCCTGCGGCACGCGACCGCACCCGCTACGTATTCGTGACCGGTGGCGTGGTGTCGTCGCTCGGCAAGGGCATCACGGCCGCCTCGCTCGGGCGCCTGCTCAAGTCGCGCGGCCTGCGGGTCTGGATCCAGAAGTTCGATCCCTACCTCAACGTCGACCCCGGCACGATGAGCCCGTACCAGCACGGCGAGGTCTTCGTCACGTCAGACGGCGCCGAGACCGACCTCGACCTCGGCCACTACGAGCGCTTCGTCGACGAGAACCTGTCACGCGCGGCGTCGGTGAGCTCGGGTCGCATCTACTGGGACATGCTCCGACGCGAGCGCGCGGGCGACTTCCTGGGCAACACGATCCAGATCGTGCCGCACGTCACCGACGCGATCAAGGCGGGGTACTCGGCCGTCACCGACACCCGCGACGTCGATGTCGTCATCACGGAGATCGGCGGCACCGTCGGCGACATCGAGAGCCTCCCGTTCCTCGAGGCGATCCGCCAGTTCCGCAACGACGTCGGTCGTGATCGCACGCTGATCGTGCACTGCACGCTCGTGCCCTACCTCGGCGCGGCGGGCGAGCTCAAGACCAAGCCCACCCAGCACTCGGTGCAGGAGCTGCGCCGCATCGGCCTGCAGCCCGACATGCTCGTGTGCCGCTCGGCGAATGCGCTCGAAGATGACATCAAGGGCAAGATCGCGTCGTTCTGCGACGTCGACCTCGACGCCGTCATCTCCGCGCCCGACGCCGACGACATCTACCGCGTGCCCCTGCTCATGCGCGACCAGGGCCTCGACCGCGTCGCGATCCGCAAGCTCGGGCTCCAGACCGGTGACCTCGACTTCTCGGAGTGGGAGACCCTCGTGCGCCGCATGGACGGCCGCAGTCGCGAGGTGGAGATCGCCCTCGTCGGCAAGTACGTCAAGCTGCACGACGCCTACCTGTCGGTCGTCGAGGCGCTCAAGCACGGCGGCATCTTCCACGGGGCGAAGGTACGCGTTCGCTGGGTCGACTCGGAGATCGTCACCGCCGACAACGTCGCCGAGGTGCTCCGCGGCGTCGACGGCATCTTCGTGCCCGGAGGCTTCGGCGACCGCGGCATCGAGGGCAAGATCGCCGCAGCCCACCACGCCCGCACCAACGACATCCCCTACCTCGGCGTGTGCCTCGGGATGCAGGTCGCGGTGGTCGAGTTCGCGCGCAACGTCGCGGGCATGACCGGTGCGAACTCCTCGGAGTTCGACGACGCGTCACCGTACCCGGTCATCGACCTGCTCCCGGAACAGAAGCAGGTGACCGACATGGGCGCGACGATGCGCCTCGGCTCGCAGCCCGTGCACCTCAAGCCGCACTCGATGGCTCACGAGGCGTACGGCAACGACACGATCGCCCAGCGCCACCGCCACCGCTACGAGGTCAACCTCGAGCTGCGGCCGCGCCTCGAGGAGGCCGGCCTCATCGTCTCGGGCACCTCACCCGACGGACGCCTCGTCGAGGTCATCGAGCTTGCCGACCACCCCTTCTACGTGGCCGCGCAGTACCACCCGGAGTTCATCTCGCGCCCGACCCGGCCCGAGCCGCTGTTCCGCGACTTCGTGCGAGCGACCGTGCGGATCCAGCACGCCCGCACCGCGGAGGTCTTCATGCCTCGGTGACCTCGGCGCGTCGTTGCTTCAGGCCGGGAGCCAGACGGCCTGCGGCTCCACCTGGTCGCCGCGTTCGCTCGCGCGGAGGATGGCGATGAGCGGCGTCGAGATCGGTCGCCGGGGGCCCGCCTCGAACTCGTCGACCGTGAACCAGTGGGGATCGCGCCCGTCGCAGTCGGGCAGCTCGTCGTCGATCGTGCCGGTGAGCACGGGCGAGTACTGCACCATCGCGGGCCGCGAGTCGCCGTAGAGGCGTGAGGCCAGCAGGTGGTAGAGCACGAGCCCGCTCGCGCGCAGGTCGCGCGGTCGCGTGCCGGTCTCCTCGAAGACCTCGCGCGTCGCGGCCTCGAACGGTGTCTCGCCGGGTTCGGCGCCGCCCCCGGGAATGATCCAGCGCTGCGTGCCATCGCGGAACCGGTACCGGAACAGCAGGAAGCGTCCGTCGCTGGGTCGGCGGAGCACGACTCGCATCGCGGGCCGGGTGCCGAGACCGCTGCGTTCGTCGAGCTCGTGGAGCTGTGACCACGCGGCCGTGGCGAAGCTCGGCTCCACCGCACCGACCAGTTCGGTCGCGAGCTGCCCGGCCAGCGCTGCGCGCTCAGCGCCCGGAACCGCGTGGGCCAGGTCGATCTCGGAGGGGGCGCGTAGGTGCTCGGGCATGGCGCGAACCTAGCAAGCGACGCGGTGCCGCTGCCGCCCCGGTCGTGCGACGTCGGTAGGATCGGCGGCATGGACGGAACGGACGCACTCGGTGGACTGCTCGGCGTCGCGGCGATCGCGACGGCCGCCTACGTGTCGCATGAGCGGCGGCAGGAGCTCGCGGCCGCAGCAGCGCGCCACGCTGCGACGGGCTGGACGCTGCCGGAGCTCGCGCGCGAGATGACGTCGGGCTACGACAAGTGGAGTGACGGCAGCTTCGACATCCAGCCCTGGCTCGGCATCCGTTCGTGGGGTGAGGACGTGCGCACCGAACGCAGCTCGCGCCGCGATGCCGTCTGGGGCGCGCAGTACAGCGGCGCCGCGTTCGTGACCACGACCGATTCGACGACCTTCACGATCGCCCCGCTCCTCACCGCCGCCGACGCCAACCACGACGGCACGGTCGTGCTGCTCGAGGTCGAGAACCTGCTGCGGCGGTTCGACGTCGACAAGGACGGGCGCATCTCCGCCGCCGAGCGTGCTGCCGCCTACGGTCAGTACGGCGAGGTCGTCGACGGTCGCTCGAGCCGCGTGACCGACGTCGACCTGCCGGTGCCACCCGACGGGCACGGCCGTCATCGCGCGCCGAGCCCGCGCGTGTACGGACGCGAACCGCTCGCGCCCGGTCGACCACGACACGTCGACGTGGGCGGCCGCCCGTTCGACCGCGCAGGCATGCTCCGCATGGCGCAGGCCGCGCTCGACGGGCGCGCGCAGGCAGCGAACGAAGCGCGCTGACCCGCCCCGGCAGGGCCGTGCGCGATACTTGACGCATGACCACGCCCGTTGCCGCCACCCGCACCCCCGTCGCACTCGAGACCCTCGATCGTGAACAGGCACCGCCGGTGCTGCACACCTTCCTCGACCTGGCGGCGGTGCCGTCGCCGGCCCGCGAGGAGTCGCGCGCCGCGATGTGGTGCCGCGGATACCTCGAGGGCCTCGGGCTCGAGGTGCACGAGGACGATGCCGCGACCACGATTCCGGGCGGCGCCGGGAGTGGCAACCTCTACGTGCGCCTGGAGGCGACGGCGCCCGGCACGCCGATCTTCCTGTGCGCGCACATCGACACCGTCGCCCTCGAGGACGACGTCGTGCCGGTGCTGCAGGACCGCGACGGGGTGCTCGTCGTGACCAACGAGCGCGAGGCCATCCTCGGCGGCGACGACAAGGCCGCGGTGGCCGTGATGCTCGAGGTCGTGCGCGAACTCGTGGAGTCGGGGCGGCCGCACGCCGGCGTGGAGCTCGTGCTCACGCCGTGCGAGGAGATCGGCCTGCTCGGGGCCAAGGCCTTCGACGCGTCGCGCCTCGCCGCGAAGTGGGGCTACGTGTTCGACCACGCCAACGACATCGGCAAGGTCGTCGTCGAGGCACCGACGCAGGTGTCGCTCACCGCGACCTTCACCGGCGTGGCGGCACACTCGGGCATCGCGCCCGAACAGGGGCGCAGCGCCATCCGGGCGGCCGCCGACGCGATCGCCGCGATGCCGCACGGACGCATCGACGAGCGCACCACCGCCAACATCGGCCTCGTCTCCGGGGGCACGGCGGTCAACATCGTGCCGGAGGAGTGCGTGCTGCACGGCGAGGTGCGCGGGCTCGACGCCGATCGCTGCGCCGAGGTCACCGAGCTGGTGCTCGCGGCCTTCACCGATGCCGCCAGCCGCCACGCCGTCGACCTCGACATCGTGCGCCGCGACGAGTACCACGGCTACAGCTTCACCGCGAAGACCCCTGCGGTCGCGCACGCGCTGCGCGCCATCGAGGCGGTCGGCGTCACGCCCGAGCTCGTGCCCTGCGGCGGCGGCTCCGATGCCAACGTCTTCAACCGCGTCGGCGCGCCGTGCGTGAACCTCTGCAACGGCATGCGCCTCATCCACACGCGGGAGGAATACATCGAGGTGCGCGACCTGCAGACCATGCTCGAGATCACGCGCCGGCTCGTCGACCTCGCCGTCGACGAGGGCTGAGCCCGCCACGCACCTCGGCAGCGAACCGCGCGCTCAGTTAGGTTCGCTGGACTACCCACGCACTCCCACCACCGAGGTACCCCATGAAGGTCGGCGTCGTCACCGAGATCAAGACCGATGAATACCGCGTCGCACTGACGCCGGCGGGGGCGCACGAGCTCGTGCGCGCAGGGCACGAGGTCATCGTGCAGGAGGGTGCGGGCGTCGGCAGCCAGTTCGCCGATGCCGACTACGTCGCCGTGGGCGCGACGATCGTGACGCGCGAGCAGGCATGGGCCGAGAGCGAGCTGCTGCTGAAGGTGAAGGAGCCGGTCGCCGACGAACCCGATCTCCTCAGCCCGGGCCAGACCCTGTTCACCTACCTGCACCTCGCGCCCGATCCCGCGTTGACCGAGCGCCTCAAGGCGTCGGGCGCGACCTGCATCGCCTACGAGACCGTGCAGACCGACGACGGCCGCACGCCGCTGCTCGCACCGATGAGCGAGGTCGCTGGTCGGCTCGCCGCCCAGGAGGGCGCGAAGTACCTCGAGAAGAGCCTCGGCGGCCGTGGCATCCTGCTCGGCGGCGTACCCGGGGTGAAGCCCGCGAAGGTCGTCGTCATCGGCGGCGGCAACGTCGGCTACAACGCCGCGAAGATCGCGCTCGGCATGGGTGCCAACGTGAACATCCTCGATCGCTCGATCGACCGCCTGCGCGAACTCGAGGAGATCCTCGACGGTCGCGTCAACCTCATCGCCTCGACCACGCTGTCGGTGGCGGAGCAGGTCGCGGATGCCGACCTCGTCATCGGTGCCGTGCTGCTGCCCGGCGCGCTCGCGCCCCGCGTCGTCTCCCGCGAGATGCTCAAGACCATGCAGCCGCAGAGTGTCGTCGTCGACGTCGCGATCGACCAGGGCGGCTGCTTCGAGACGAGCCGCCCCACCACGCACACCGACCCGGTCTACGTGGAGGAGAACGTGCTCCACTACTGCGTCGCCAACATGCCCGGCGCAGTGCCGATCACCTCGACCAAGGCGCTCACGAACGTGACGCTGCCCTACGTGCTCAAGCTCGCGAGCTCGGGTGTGCGCGACGCACTCCTCGACGACAACGTGCTCGGTCGGGGCGCCAACATCGTGGCGGGCCAGGTCACGAGCCGCGAAGTCGCCGAGGCGCTCGAGCTGCAGTACGTACCGCTCGCCGACGCGCTCGGTGAAGTACTGCACGCCTGAGCAAGGCGCAGCCGTTCGTCAAGCTACATCACACGTCATCGACCTAGGCGCGCTGCCAGCCGCCGTGGCCGTCCGTGACCCACCCGGCAGGGGGCACCACGACGTACCCTCCGTGCCCGTCAGGTGAGGTCGATCCGCCGGGCGGGACCGACACGTAGCCGCCGTGTCCGTCGGGGGCGGTGGAGCCGCCGGCGGGCACGGGGATGTAGCCGCCGTGGCCGTCGGGCGCGCTGGAGCCGCCGGCCGGGATGGGAACGTAGCCGCCGTGTCCGTCGGGAGCGGTGGAGCCGCCGGCGGGCACGGGGATGTAGCCGCCGTGTCCGTCGGGCGCGCTGGAGCCCCCGGCCGGGATCGGTACGTAGCCGCCATGACCGTCGGGAGCGGTGGAGCCGCCGGCGGGCACCGGTACGTAGCCGCCGTGTCCGTCGGGTGCCGTGCTTCCGCCGCGCGGCACGGGGATGTAGCCGCCGTGTCCATCAGGAGCCGTCGAACCGCCCGCAGGCACCGGGATGTACCCGCCGTGTCCGTCGGGTGCGGTCGACCCCCCTGCCGGTACGGGGATGTAGCCACCGTGTCCGTCGGGTGCGGTGGTGCCGCCGAAGGCGGCCACGTTCACGCGGGTCGATGAAGAAGGGGCGAGCTGCACGGGAGTCTCCTCGAGTTGGTTCGAGGACGATACTCCGGTGCGAGCAGATCGCGAGCGACGCAGCCGAGTGCTGGCCGCGTCCGCCCCGGCGGTCGGCCGATGCGACGTGTCAGTCGCCGACGACGCTGAGCGTCGCGGCACCCGTGCCACGACTGCCCCAGCACGCGGTGTCAGCCGGCACGACCGGCACACCGGCCGGGCGTGCGTAGAGGCCACGTGCCTGCTCGCGCGTGAGCACGAGCTGGTCATCCCCGCGCCTGATCGTGACCGCGCCGCCGTCGGCGCTGACCGCGACGACCTCGATCTCGATGCCCGGCAGCAGCTCGGCGTCGTAGAAGAAGTGGAGGAGGTCGCCGTCGTGCTCGGCCAGGCGCACGATCGTCGCCTCGGTGCCCGCGTCGAGCTTCGAGAGGGGCTTGAGCGTCGGATTCTCGCGCAGCTCGTGACGTGCGTCGATCGGATACCCGTGCGGGCAGCGCTCGGGACGGCCCAACTTCTCCCAGAGCCGCTGCACCATCTCCTCGTCGAAGCCCGCGTCGATGCCGTCGGCCTTCTCGTGCGATTCGGCGCCGTCGTAGCCGAGCACGTCGGTGAGCAGTCGCTCGACCAGGCGGTGCCGGCGCACGACGCGCATCGCGGCGATGCGACCCTTCTCCGTGAGGATCGCTTCCTTCTTCTCGCCGCGCACGACCATGCCCTCGCCCTCGAGGCGCTTGAGCATCTCGCCCGAGCTGGCACGTGAGACGCCCAGCTGGTCGGCGATGCGCGCTGCGGCAGTCGGCTGTGGACCTCGACGCGACGGCACGTACTCGCCCACCGGGTAGGCGAGCAGCCAGATCGTCATGAGGTATTCGTCGGCGGTGTGGGAGTGGGATTCGCTCACGCCCACATCGTCGCACATCACGCGCGCACCGGCGTTACCGCCTGCCGATCGGCGACTCGTGGACGCCCGCCAGCTCGGCTGATATCCTCATCCCGCACGGTTCGTTCCGTGCGTGATCCCTCGTAGCTCAATGGTAGAGCATTCGACTGTTAATCGAAGGGTTGCTGGTTCGAGTCCAGCCGAGGGAGCTTGAGGCCCACGCCGTGCGCGTGGGCTTCGTCGTTTCGGGTCAGCCTGCGTCGCTCCGACGCGCGACGTCGCTCGATGCCTTCGGGGGAGCCGGTGGCGTGTGCTGCGTACGCAGCTCCTCCGCCTGGAGCATGAAGAAGAGCGCAGCCAACACCACGCTGACGAGGAGCAACGCGGCGCAGCCGTAGGTCGGCCAGCGTCGGGGCGTCGGGTCTGGCATCGCTCGGCTCCTCAATACTCCTGATGGTCAGCTCGTGGTACCCATGCGCGTCGATTCGATACATGGCCCTGATCGACCACGAGCGGTGGCCGTGGGCGGCACGGCTACGCGACGCGACGTACCGAAGACGTACCGATTCGCGACAGGGTGCGCGTTCGCCGTCGCCATCGGGCGCCGACTCGACCCACGAAGGTTCTCGCACATGACCAGCTCCGTCGTCACGCCGTCCACCTCGCTCCCGACCGACACGATCATCGTGAAGCTCGCTCCGCGCGCCAACACGGGCGGGTTCAGCAAGCTGCCCCGCGGCGCCGAGCGCAAGACGGAGGTGTGGAACGCCCTCGTGCGCACCGCCCAGACCTCGCAGGCCGAAGCCGTGAAGCTGGTGGAGGACCTCAAGTCGCAGGGGCTCGTCACCACGTACGAGTCGCTCGTCAGTCCGAACGCGCTGCTCATCGACCCGTCGGCGTCGAACGCGAAGAAGATCACGGAGGCGTTCCAGGCACTCGCCGGCGTCGCCGCGATCTACGACAACAAGGGCACCGTGCTCTTCGGTCGTAACAAGCTCGGCGCAGCGGAATCCGACGCTGCCCGCGGACAGGCCACCAGCGGCCTCGACGTCTTCAGCCGTGGCATGACCTTCGCGGAGCTGCCGACGGTGCCGGGCATCACCAACGATGACGGCACCCCGTACGGTCTCGACATGATCGGCGCCGGTGCGGCGAACGCCGCGGGCGCCGACGGTCACGGGCTCGTCTTCGGTTCGATCGACACCGGCGCCGACGTGACCCACGAGGCGATCAACGGAGGGTTCCGTGGGCGCCAGGCCGACGGCTCGCTCGTCGGCGACTACAGCTGGTACAGCTTCGGTCGCCAGCACCAGGCGCTCCCCAAGGATTTCGACGCGCACGGCACGCACACCGTGGGCACGGCCACGGGCAAGAAGGTCGGTGTCGCACCGGGCGCCAAGTGGATCTCCGTCGCCGGACTCGAGGGCGGGCTCGACGTGCGCCTCAAGGCGCTGCAGTACATGCAGGCGCCGGTCGACTTCAACGGCGCCAACCCGCGTCCCGAGCTCGCACCCGACGTCGTCGGCATGAGCTGGTGGACCGGGCCCCAGACCTCCGACGCCTTCCGCGACTCGATGCAGAACCTACTCGCCGCCGGCATCGTGCCGACCAAGAGTGCCGGCAACAACGGCGACGGACCGGAGACGATCTCCTCGCCCGGCCAGTTCCGCGAGGTGACGGCAACGGCAGCGGTCGACAAGAACGGTGACATCGCCAAGTTCTCGTCCCGCGGCCCGAGCCCGCTGCCGCACACCGGCACCAGCCCCGACTGGAAGCCCGACTTCGCCGCTCCGGGCGTCGACGTGCTCTCCTCGGTGCCCGGCAACCGCTACCAGACGATGAGCGGCACCTCCATGGCGCAGCCGCACATGGCAGGCGCCATCCTCGACATCCTCTCGGCCTATCCGCAGCTCAGCAACGAGCAGCTCCAGGCCGTGCTCCAGGCGAGCTCGCACGACGCGGGCGCCAAGGGGCGCGACCTCGAGTTCGGCTTCGGCATCATCGACATCCCCGCGGCCCTCGCCGCAGCCGCGAAGCTCTACCCGGGCCAGCCGGCGCCCGTCGATGCGCCGGTCGACGTGCCGGTCGACGCACCGAGCTTCGCGCTGGCGTGAACCTCGCGGGCCCGCGCGGGTAGGTACGGTGTAGCTCGTGCGCACCGTCTTCTCCCGCATCTCCTTCACCACCCGGTTGCTGCTCGCGGCGGCCGTGATCACGATCGGCCTCGTGGCGATCGACTACGCGACCCTGCTCAAGCTCCCGCACCGCGTCGCACGCGACTCGGTCGAGGTGGCGCTGCGCGAGAACACGTCGGCGTTCAGCACGGCCCTCGGTGACCAGCGCGAGGAGCTGCGCACGGCAGTGACCCCGCTCTTCAACCTCGCCGAGTTCAAGGCACACGTCCGCGCCGACGACGTCGATGCGGTGCAGGCCATGCTCGACGAACGCGCGCTGCAGGGCGTGCACGTCGCGATCGTCCCCAGCGCCGATGTCGAGCCGGGCTCGTTCGGGGTGGTGACGGTGCAGGAGCCGTTCCACTTCCAGGTCGACGGTTCCCAGACGGTGGTCTTCTACCGCGACCTCGACTCGTCGCTGCTCGACGCCGCCGTCGCAGCCACCGGCAACCTCGTCGCGTTCGCCGTGGAGGATGACGACGGCACGATGGTCGCACGCAGCTCCGAATTCCCGAGCTCCGTCAAGGCCACGCGGGTCAACGCCGGCCTCGACACGAGCACGAGCGGCACGCTCGACGACATCACCGTCGACGGCGAGGAGCTCCACGTCTTCTCGCGTCGGCTCGGTCAGGAGAGTCCCTACCAGCTGCATGCGCTGTCGACCGAGGGCCTTGAGGATGCCGCCCTAAAGGACACGCGCGGGGACGTGCGCAACGCGGTCGTCGGCATGACCCTGGCCACCGTGTTCGGCTCGCTGCTGCTCGCCTTCTTCGCCAGTCGCACCGTGCGCTCGTTCGCGTCGCGCGTGCGGGAACTCGCCGACGGCAAGTACGGCGCGCAGCTCCCGGTGCACGGCACCGACGGGTTCGCCGACCTCGCCGACAGCGTCAACCGCCTGTCACTCGAACTCGATTCGCGGCTGACCCAGCTGGAGGAGACCGCATCGGCGTTCCGGCGCACGCTCGAGACGATCGACGAGGGCATCTGCACCTGGACCGAGGCGGGCGCCGTCGGCTACTGGAACCGCGGCGCCGAGCAGCTCACGGGCATCGCGCGCGAGCGTGCGTCGCTCGACGACCCGATCGTCGCGTTCCTCGCCGCCGAGCGCATGCCGGGCGTGCGCCGCATCACGCTCCCCGTGCGACGCACGGGCGGGGGGCTCACGGTCGACCTCGTCGTCACGTCGATGCCGGGCGGTGGGGTGCTGCAGACCTTCCGCGACACGTCGATGCTCGACATCCTGCAGCAGACGCAGCGCAATTTCATGGCGACGGCGTCGCACGAGCTGCGCACGCCGATCACCACGATCCTGGGGTTCGCCGACACGCTCACGAACAGCGACCTCGAGCTCACGCCCGAACAGCGTGAGAACTTCCTGCTCATCATCCGCGAGCAGTCGCACCACCTGCAGGAGATCGCCGAGGCGTTCTTCACCAACCAGCAGCTGGCCAACGAACGCGTGGAGGTGTCGATCGCCCCGACCAGCCTCGGGCGCGCGGTGGAGGATGCGATCGCCCGCGAGCGCATGACCCTCGGCGATCGCGCCGACCAGCTCGAGGCCGTCGCGGTCGACGTGCCCGAGGAGCTGCTGGTGCTCGCCGACCGGCGCGCGCTGATGGGCGTCGTGTCGGTGCTCGTCGACAACGCGGTCAAATATGGATCGACCCCGATCAGCATCACCGCCGAGCGCACCGGCGGCTCGGTCGCACTCCTCGTGAGCGACGCCGGCCCCGGTATCGATCCCTACCACCACGACCGCGTCTTCGACCCGTTCTACCGCATCGACGTCGACATGCGATCGGGTGTCGGCGGCGCCGGCCTCGGCCTCTTCACCGCCCGCAAGCTCATGGAGGCGATGCACGGCCTCATCCGGGTGCGCTCGTCGCCCGGCGCCGGCACGACCTTCATCGTCGAGCTACCCAGCGCTCCCCTCGACGAGGAACGCGAGCCCACCGCAGACTCCGCCGGCCTGCGCCTCGTCGGCTGACCGTGCACGTTAGGTGTGCGGGTGGTGTCGGCGTGGGTACGAGACTCGCATGGAATGTTGGACCTGCTCCCAAACTGCCGCCGCCACCTGCCGCTTCTGCGGTCGCGCGACGTGCCGCAGCCACGCGCAGGTGCTGCCCTACGTGCTGACGGCGTGGAACGCCGGCGCCGACAAGGTGCAGTCGCTCGTGGTCGAGGATGCGATCCACTGCGGCGGGTGCCGTCCGCACCCCGCGCCCGTCCGGCTCGACCTCGTGCTGCAGGAGCGTGACGCGTGACGCAGGCCGACGGCCTGTGGGAGCGCCTGCGCACCCGCTTCGACGTCGTGGCGATGCGTCCGCGCCTGGCCGACGGCGTGCGCCTGCGGTCGATCGGAGATGATGCTGAGCTCGTGGAGCTGTCGACGAAGCGGGTCGTCCCGCTCTCGGCCGAGGACGCCCAGCTCGTGCGCGCCTTCGACGGCGAACGCTCGATCGCCGACCTGATCGTGGCGGGCATCGGCACCGGCACGCTCCGCATCGAACCGGTGATCCGCCTCGTCGACCGGTTGCTGCGCGCCGAGCTCCTCGCCGAGTACTCGACCGACCTGTACCGCCAGATCGCGGCGCACCTCGAGCGCACGCCCGAACCCGAGGCTCCGCAGCGCGTTGCGGCGGAGGATGCGACCTCGTGGGAGGCCGCGTCGCAGGAGCACGCCGACCGCGCCGCCTTCCTGCGCGGCGTGTCGCTGCTCGCGTCGCTCGACAACGCGACGATCGGCGCGCTCGCCGAGGCGGCGCACGCCGAGACCTGGCCCGCGGCGCACGAGATCCTGCGCGAGGGCGCGCGCTCGGAGCGCTTCTACGTCGTGCGCACGGGCGACGTGGCGGTGAGCCGTATCGAGACCGACGGGGTGAAGCACCGGGTCGCACGGCTCGGGCCGGGGGAGTGGTTCGGCGAGGCCGGCCTGCTCGACGATTCGCTCCGCACTGCGACGGTGACCGCTGGCACGGCGCGACCGGTGCAGCTCGTGTCGTTCGACCGCGACGTCTTCCAGCGGTTCATCAGCCCCTACGTCACGAACTACCGGGGGCGCGAACTCGTCAGTCGCCGGAGGGCCCGGCTCGACGAGATCCCGCTCTTCCAGGCGCTCGCGCCCGAGGACCTCGATCGCCTCGCCAAGGCGCTGCGCGAGGAGCGCATCGAGGCCGGCACCATCGTCTTCCGGCAGGGGGAGGTCGCCGACTCCTTCTACGTGGTGATCGACGGCTCGGTGGGCGTCATCAAGGATGGCGCGCCGATCGCGAAGCTCACCGCGGGCGAGTTCTTCGGGGAGACGGCCCTGCTGTTCACGGAGGGGCGCACCGCGACCGTGGCCGCCACGGAGATGACGACGCTCTGGACCCTCGACCGCGCATCGTTCACGACCTTCATCCGCGATGCGCTGCTGCACCGTCGCGACATGATGCCGACCGTGATGGGCCGCCTCGGGTCGAACGAACCACTCTAGGCGTGTGGTGCCACGTGCCGGCGGGCACAAGCCCTCCCATGAGCACCCGTCGCGGCCCGCGAACCTCCCTGCTGATCCTCGCCGCGTGCACCGGCGTGCTCGTGCTCGCCGGGTGTACCCGCGAGGTGTCGATCGGCCGCACGCTCAAGGCCTCGAAGGTCGAGAAGGTCGCATCGTCGCGCCTCACCGACACCACGGGCGTCGACATCGACGTCACCTGCAGCGGAGACGTCAAGGCGCAGCCGGGTGAGGTCGTCTACTGCACGGGTGTCGCCGACGGCACCGACGGCCTCGTGCAGGACGTGCGCATCACCGTGAAGTCGGTCAGCGGCGGCGACGCGAAGTTCAACGTCGCGATCCTCAAGAAGTGGCCGCCGTCCGACATCGCGCGAACCGTACGTGCGACCCTGACCCGCCAGGGCATCGATGGAGCCCGCGTCACGGGCTGCAACGAGGCGCAGACGATCGAGAAGGGCCGCTCCTTCGTCTGCGGCCTCACCGGCGTCGACAACACCGAACGCGTCAGGATCACGTTCACCGACGACGACGGCGCGGTCACCATCGCACCGGCGAAGTAGCGCACCGCTCCCCGGTCAGAGCCCGCCGCGCCGGAGCTCCTCGTCGACGACCGACGCGACCTGGCTGCCTGCCCCGTAGAGCTCGCCGGCCGCCGAGCGCACGCCGCTCGCCACCGCGCTGAACGACATGTCGCCGAGCTTGTTCGTGTCGATCACGTCGTAGAAGACCTGCTCGACCGCCTTCCAGCCCGCCTCGCCACCGATGCGTTGCTGCACGCGATACGCCGCCGTGCTCAGCACGCCGGAGGCCCAGTGCTCCTCCATCTCGCCGGTCGCCTGCTTGGCGCGCACCTGGTCCATCGTGGTCCAGAGCCCGTGCACGGAGGTCGGGTCGTCGGGGTTCGCGATGTTGCGCATGTTCCTGTAGGTGCTGGCCGAGCCATACATCGACTCGCCGAGCTTCCAGTCGCGCGTGGCGCTCGCGCCCATGATGTCGGCGATCGCCTCGTTCGTGGCCCCCGCCTCGTCGGCGTCGCCCCCGAGGTAGCCGGTCTCCTTGCGGATCACGCCGTGCGTCAACTCGTGGATCGCGAGGTCCTCGGCGTTGAGCATCGAATCCTGCGCCACCGTGCCGCGCGCGGCGGAGTAGGTGTTGCCGTCGCCGTAGTGGATCGCCTCGTAGACCGAGCCGTCCGACTGCGTCGTCGCGTAGTAGCCGCCGTTGCCGTGGAAGGTCTGTGCGCCCGTGGCGTCGGTCGAGTAGTCGTTGATGTCGACGTCGACACCCGCGCCCGCGTTGTCGAGGCCGTTACGGCCGAAGGTCGTGCCGTAGTAGTCGAGCCCGGCCTGTACGTTGCGCGCAGCGGTCGCCGCGTCGCCGCTCGCGAGCGTGTCGACGTCGCCGAGCACCGCGAAGTTCTGGCTCGCGTCGCGCACCGTGGCCTTCACGCGGGGCAAGACCGGTGCCGCCTCGGCGGCCGCGGGCGGTGCAGTGGAGCGGTCGGCGGCGGCGTGGGGCGGTGTTGATTCCCGGGCCTGGAGGGCCGCGCGGGCGAGCGAGCCGAGGTCGGCCGTGCGCGCGCCGGTGTCGGCGGTCGGCTGCTCGTAGGTGGTGTCGACCTTCGTGGCCACGTGCCCCTGCTGCTTCGCGGGGGTGGTCTCCTTCGGCGTGCTGCTGCTCGCCTTGATCGGGTCGAGGCCCGCGGCAGAGCGCACTCCGTTCAGGATTCCGTCGATGAAGCTCATGTGTGGCGATCTCCCCTGCAGCGGGCTCGGCTCGGCGTGAGCGGAAGTGGCATTTCGGCGTGCTGCCCCGCCAACGTACGACGGGCCGCCACGGAGCGAAAGGGGGAACCGTCGGAAGAAGGGACGGGCCTCGGCGGCATCCATGCCGCGCGAGGCCCGCAAATACCCGGTGTTCGGCCTGGACCTCGAGGAGGGGGATGGGTCCAGTCCAGTGAGGCTGCAGCGGGGAAGGGGATGGAAGCTGCGGCCCCGGTGGGGGGTATGCATCTGTTGTACTGCACGATCTGCAAAAGCGTCAAGCGTGTATTTGCAGATGCAACTCGCGGGGCGCCGGCGTCGCTGGGGGTGGGTTGCGATCTGCTACCCCGATGCGAGCCCGGATGCCGCTCCCCGAGCCGAGGATTGGGAGGCACGCGAAGCCGGGCAGGAGCGGCATGCCTGCTATACTCGCGGGCGGAGCCGCAGATCGAGTGCGTGCGGCTCCGGCAACCTGTACTTTTGACGCACAGGGCCGAGAGGGCCCTTTTTCTATGTCGCGACACTTTGACCGGGAACGTGAGCTGCAGCGCCTCATCGAGGCGACGCTGGCCCCTGCGCTCGGGCAGGTGGAGGTCGTCGACCTGGAACTCGACGAACCGCGCGAGGCCGTGCGCCTGTTCATCGACACGCCGGAGGGCGTCGGGTTCGACCTGTGCGCCGAGGTCACCGAGATCATCCGTCCCCTCTGCGGCGACCGATCGATCGAGGTCTCGAGCCCCGGCATGGAGCGACCCCTGAGGGCGCCCGCGTCGTTCGAGGCCGTCGTGGGTGAGGACGTGCGCCTGCGGCGCCAGGGCGTGCTGCGCGCACGCACCGTGAAGGTTGTGTCCGTCGACCCGGAGGAGGGCGTCACCGTGGCCCCCGTCGAGGGTGACGAATACGTGGTTCCGTTCGACGAAATCGTGCGTGCCCGGCTCGTGGTGAAGGATTTCTTCGCCGCGGCTGAGAAGGCGCGCGGAGCGAAGAAGAAGGGGTTGGCATGAGCCGAGAGATCATTGAAGCGGTGAACACGCTCGAGAAGGAGAAGGGCATCTCGGGCGAGGGCCTGCTCGTCGCCCTCGAGGATGCGCTGCTCGCGGCCTACAAGAAGACCCCCGATGCCGTGCCGTTCGCGCGCGTCGAGATCGACCGCACCAAGGGCACCTTCCAGATCCACCAGTTCGTGGGCGAGGAGCTCCCCATGGACGCCATCGTCCTCAAGGACGACCCTGACCTCGACGTGCCCGTGCCCGAGCTGGCCGAGGGTGAAGAGGAAGACGACATCGACTTCGACATCGACTGGACCAAGGTTCCGCTCCAGGACGTCGAGACCGTGCCGGTCAACCCGAGTGACAATTTCGGTCGCATCGCCGCGCAGACGGCGAAGCAGGTCATCCTGCAGCGCATCCGCGAGGCCGAGCGCGGCATCATGTACGACGAGTACATCGATCGCGTCGGCGAGATGATCAACGGCACCGTGCAGTCGCAGGAGCGTGGCGTGACGGTGGTGGAGCTGGGTCGCGGCGCCGAGGCGATCCTCCCCAACAGCGAGGGCATCCCCGGCGAGCGACACGACCACGGTGCGCGCATCAAGGCCGTCATCCTCGAGGTGCGCAGAGGCACCAAGGGCCCGCAGATCGTGCTGTCGCGCGGGTCGGAGGAGATGATCCGCCGCCTGTTCGAGCTCGAGGTGCCCGAGGTGGGCGACGGTCTCGTCGTCATCCGTGGCGTGGCCCGCGAGCCCGGCTATCGCTCCAAGATCGCCGTCGAGAGCAACGTGCAGGGCGTCGACCCGGTCGGCGCCTGCGTCGGACCGCGTGGTTCACGCGTGCGCATGGTCGTCTCGGAGCTGCGTGGTGAGAAGATCGACATCATCCCGTGGAACGAAGAGCCGGCCCGCTTCATCGCGAAGGCGCTCTCGCCCGCGCGTGTGAAGGAGGTCGTCGTCGACGACGAGGCCCGTCAGGCCACCGTCATCGTGCCCGACGACAACTTGGCGCTCGCCATCGGCCGCGAGGGCCAGAACGCGCGACTCGCAGCCAAGCTGACGGGGTGGCGCATCGACATCCGCAGCGCCGACGAGTACGACTCCAACGCGCCGATCGACCAGGGTACCGATGCCGACGGCAACGCCAACGACGGCAGCTGCTCGGCCATCCTCAAGACGGGCAAGAGCTGCCCGAACCGGGCCGTCGACGGCTCGCCCTACTGCGCGCTGCACCAGGGCTGGGAGCCGAGCGATGCTCCCGAGGTCGAGGACGAGGAAGAGATCGCCGAGGCCGCAGGCGACGAGACGCCGGAGACGGATGTCGAGGTCGACGTGGCCGAGGTGGACGAGGAAGCAACAGCCCCGAGCGAGACCGAGCCGGCAGTCACTGCCGACGCGGCCGCGGAGGGTGATGACTGAACACCATGTTGCGATTCGCACCTGCATCGGGTGTCGCCAGCGCGCGCCGCGCACGGAGCTCGTACGCTTCGTGCTCGAGCGCACCGCTGACGGCGTTCGCGTGGAGCGCGACGAACATGCGAACCGGCCTGGCCGGGGCGCGTGGCTCCACGATGCCGCAGCATGTATCGAACAGGCAAGGAAACGACAGGCCGTCCGACGCGCACTTCGCGTCGGCAGCGGTGACGGGGCGATCGACCTGCCCCACACGAACGACGATGCGGTCGGGCATGTAACCAGCCCGACACACAAGGAAGAGCGAGGCGGGTCTCGATGACCAAGAAGCGTGTCTATGAAATCGCGCGAGAGCGCGGACTGACAACGGCCCAGGTGCTCAAGCGCCTGGAGCAGTCTGACGTCGCCGTGAAGGCTGCGGCCTCGACGGTCAGCGCCGAAGACGAAGCACGCGTGTTCGGCGAGACGAAGGCGCGCGAATCCGCGGCGCCATCCGCCGGCAAGGCGCTGCCGAGCTGGCTCAGCCCGAACAAGGCTTCGGGTCCGCGCACGACGACGATCGCCTCGATCGATGCCGAGCGCGAGCAGCGCGCGGCGAAGGCCGAGGCAGCCACCGCCGCGAAGAACAAGGCCGTCGAGCAGGCGAAGGCGCTCCGAGCGGCCGTCGCCGCCAAGCGGGCCCAGCAGGAGGCCGCCGCCGAACAGGCGCGCAGCGCTGCCGAGGCCGACCACGCGGCAGCCGCAGCAGCGGCTCCGGCCGCACCCGCCGAGCCCGTCGCCG
>JAOPYW010000132.1 GCA_025964405.1 Thermoleophilia bacterium
CGGCCCGGCCGCCACCCTCGGCCCGGCCGCCACCCTTGGCGCGACCGCCACCGTCGGCTTCGTCGCCGTCGTCGTCGCCATCGGCGCCACCGGCACCCTCGGCCTCGTCAGCACCGTCGGCGCCACCGGCACCCTCGGCCTCGTCGGCGCCCTCGGCGTCATCAGCCTCATCGGCGTCATCGGCGTCGTCGGCCCCACGTGCTCCGCGTGCTGCGCCAGCCCCTTCGGCGCCGTCGGCATCCTTGGCGTCGCCGCCCCGACCGCCTCCGTGAACATGCTGGTGGCCGCCGCCTGCGCCCTCGGCGCCACCGTCGGCTGCAGCTCCGCCCTCTGCGCGCCCCGCTCCGCGCTTGCGTCCGGATGCGCGCGTGGCCTCGCCATCGCCGCCTGCACCTGCACCGCCAGCGCCCTGCGCCTCGGTGTCGCCTGCTCGTCCTGCAAGTGCGCGCAGCAGTGAGCCGCCGTGCACGTTGCCAAGTGATGAAATGCTCATGTCAGCCCCAAGTCCGGGGCCTCGCGTCCCCGAGGCCCGTGGTCGGCTGTGCCGGGGCTGCGGAGGAGGTCGCCCTGCAGTGGACGACCTAGCCATGGAACCTCAGGTTCCGCCGTCCGTCAACCCGAACCTGGCGATGCGACCTGCACGGGGAAACCCGGTGTCGCTCGGATCGCGCCCTCGTGCTCGATCACGAGGGCTGCGTACGGAGTCGTGCGGAGCGTCGCCAGCAGCTCCACGCCGCCGGCCACGATCGCCGTCGCCAGCGCGTCGGCGATCCCGAGGTCGGGCCCGACGACGCTCGCGGATGCGACCACGCTGCTCGCGCTCCGCGTTCCGGGGTCGATGATGTGGTCGCCGCGTTCGTACGTGCCCGATGTCGCGATGCTGGCCACGACGTCGACCACGCACGCCACCTGCGACTGGTCGGCGGGGTTCGTGATGGCGATCGCCCACGGCCGGTCGCCGGCAGGACGGCCGTGCACCGCGATGTCGCCCCCGGCATTGACCATCGCGGCCGCGACGCCCGCCGCGCGCAGCTCCCCCAATGCACGACCGGCGGCCCAGCCCTTGACGAGGCCCGTCGGGTCGAAGCCGCCCGGCAGCGACCACGCATCGAACCAGCCGTTGCTCATGCGACCGGCCAGCGCGCACAGTTCGAGCACGTCGTAGACCTCGTCGGGCAGCTCCTCGATGCGCGCCTCGCCGCGGCGGAAGCGGTTGATCGGGCTCGCGGGCTTCCAGGTGCTGAAGGTGGCGTCGACGTCGTGGAGCAGCGTGCACGCGCGGGCGAGCGCATCGCGGGCCTCCGCCTCGGTGAGGTCGCCGGGGCGCACGTCGAACGAGACCACGGTGCCCATGACCTCCTCGGCGTGCTGGAGCCGCTGGGTCACGAGAGCCCGGGGAGCGGATCGTTCGCGGCGGCGGGCGCGTCGGCAGGTGGTGTGGAGGTCAGCTTCACGATCGCTGCCTGGAGCGACTTGTGGTACGCCTTGCTCGTGTAGGTCGCGCTGGAGACGTGGTCGTAGTCGGTCGTGCCGGAGACGAGCGTGTCCTGGATGAGCACGGGCACCGAGAAGTTGGCGATCTGTTCGGAGCGTCCGTCGTACGTCTTGAGCCTGACGACCTTCGCATCGATGATGCGCCCCGACTCGACGGTCACCGCGACCTGGATCTTGCCGAACGGGTGCTCCGGCCAGATGTCGGTGTAGCTGCCGACCACGGTGCGCGCCGGGCCCGGGATGAAGGGCACCTCGCCCTTGCGCCGCTCGGCCATCTGCTCGTTGGTCGTGACGGGCGAGGTGGCGGCGGTCGGTGAGCCGTCGGGATTGACCTTCGCGAGCTTCGTGTCGCTGATGTCGAACGTCGACTGGCTGGCCTGCGGATGGAAGTTGACGAGCGCGACCGTGCCCACGATCGTCGCCGAGAGCACGTAGGGAGCGGGACGCAGCAGGGTGCGGCGTAGTGACCTAGAAGGTGAAGGCTTCATAGTGGATCCGTTCGCGGGGTACGCCGACGTCCTGCAGGGATGATGCCACCGAACGCATGAAGCCATCAGGGCCGCACAGGAATACGTCGCGCTCCGCCACGTCGGGGGCGAGCTCGCGCAGGGCGTCGGCGTCCATCGGCACCTCCGAGCGCGGACCCACCAGCAGCAGTGCCCGACCCCCGTGGTGCTCGGTGTAGCCCACGATCTCCTCCGCGAGCACGAGGTCGTCGTGGCTCGCGGCGCGCAGCACGACGAGCACGTCACACCCGGCCGGCAGGTCTTCGAGGAGCGCCCGGATCGGGGTCACGCCGACGCCGGCGCCGATCAGCAGCACGCGGTTGGTGCGCATGCGGTGGTGCGTGAACGTCCCGTAGGGGCCTTCGATGAACACGCGCGTGCCCGGCTCCAGGCCGAACAGCTCGTCACTGTGGTCACCGAGCCGCTTGACCGTGACACGCATGCTCGAACGCGTCGGCATGGCGGAGATCGAGTAGGGGTGCGCCTGCGCCCACATGCCCCGCCGCAGGAACCGCCACTGCAGGAACTGCCCGCCGCGGATCGGCAACAGGTCGAGCCGCCGTCCACGCAGGGCGATCGAGACGACGTCGGCGTGTTCGGTGCGCACCGATTCCACCGTGAGCGCGTGGAAGCTCGACCGGAAGATCGGCAGGAAGAGCCGGAACCACGCCACCACCCCGACCGTCAGCAACCACAGCGCGACCCAGAACCCGCGGGCGATCGGCTCCTCCACGAACGCCGAACCCGACGACAGCTGGTGCGAGAACGACAGCCCGATACCGAGGTAGGTGTAGAGGTGCACGGCCCACCACGTCTCGTACTTGATGTGCCGCTTCGCCCAGTGGTAGGAGCTGAGTGCGGCGACGGTCAACAGCACGAGCCCCACCGTGGCGGTCAACATGCCGGGCGTCGACGTCAGCAGCTTCCAGAACTCGTGCACGAGCCCCTCCTCCTCGGCCTGCGCGTAGCCGAGCGTGTTGCCCACGGTGTGCACCCACAGCAGCACGAGCACGTAGGGCGCGATCCAGCGGTGCCAGCGCGTGAGCACGTCCTGGCCGATCACCCGCTCCACGAACTGCAGCCGCGCGACGAGCACGACCATGACGAGCAGCCCGTACGTGCCGATGAGGCTCGTGATGCGGCCCACCGCGTTGGCGATGCCGCCGGCGGTCTCGAGCGACGCCGAGCCCTCGCTCGCCACGCCGAGCACGAGGGTGAGTGCGAGGCCGATGCCGAACAGGTGTGTCGCCAGGCGCACGAGGTCGTGGCGCGGCACCCAGGAGCGGGGGGATGTGTCGGTCGTCACCCGATCAGGCTACCCGCTCGCGGCGACGACCCGCCGCATGGTTCGAGTGGTGTAGGAACCGCTGCGCGGCGATCCCGTCGCTCAGTCAGCTTCGACCGCATGCCCGGCCGCCGCCCACGCGCGCATGCCACCCTGCAGCACCACGGCATCACGACCTGACGCGAGCAGCTCCCGCGCAGCGCGAACGCCACGCGTGCCACCGCCACACGTCGCGATGACGCGCACGTCACTGGGGAGCTGTGCGAGCTGCGCGGCGAGTTCGTCGATCGGCACGTGCAGGGCGCCGGGCGCGTGACCTTCGCGCCATGCTGCGGCGTCGCGTACGTCGACGAGCACGGCCTCGCCGGATGCGAGCTGGGCGCGAGCCTGGTCGACGAGGATGCGTTCGGGTTCGTTCGCGGTGTTCGTCATGCCGCGAGCCTACTGGGTGGTCCCCTGCAACCGGTTCTGCGCCGGTCCCGAGGTAGGGGTGGGACCACTCGAAGGGACGAACGTGAAGATCGATGCTGCGCTGCGCCAGTTGTCCACCGTCGCGCGAACGGCGACGGTGCCGGTTGCCCTCGGCATGGGCGCGCTCGCGACCGTGCTGGTCGTGACGCGCGCGTCGGCGCTGCCGAAGCACCCCGCGAGCGACGGGGTGCGCCATCTGGCAGGGACCGTCGATGATCCCTTTGCCGGCACACCGGGTGGTACGCGTACTCCCGACGGCCACGGCGGCTTCATCACCATGCCGCCGGGAGGCACCGCCCACACCGATGGGCGCGGCGGCTACATCG
>JAOPYW010000222.1 GCA_025964405.1 Thermoleophilia bacterium
TTCGCGCGGTTGGAACACGGTCATCGCTTCCTCGACCGTGATGCCGATGAGGAAAATCGCGTCGCTGTGGTAGGTCTCCGGCTGGTCGCCGAACCCCTGCGGGCGCTCCTCGACCACCGCCCGCAGCTGCTCGGGTGACAGCACCAGGATGCGGATCAGCTCCGCATCGAGCTGGAACCGTCGGGGGAGCTCGGCCTCGAGCAGCCGCGCCACTGCGACAGCTCCCGTGCGCGAGGTCGCGATGACGTTGCCGCTCTGGATGTAGGTGCGCACCGCGGTGAACCCCAGGTCAGCCTCCATCCAGTCGCGCAGCTCTCCCATGGGCACGCGATGTTTGCCACCGACGTTGATGCCGCGGAGCAGGATGACGTGCGTATGCATGGCGTGCGGCCTTTCAGTGCGACTCGCGACTGCGTGGATGCGCAACCTATCGAGCGCTCACGCGTTGCCGCGCCACCGCTTCCGGTCGGGGGCGCCGTGCGGTCCGATCGCGAGCCACGTCACGTTCGCGACGTGCCCGGATGCCGAGCGTGTCCACTC
This sequence comes from Thermoleophilia bacterium, assembly GCA_025964405.1. Classification (GTDB taxonomy): domain Bacteria; phylum Actinomycetota; class Thermoleophilia; order Gaiellales; family SKUG01; genus JAGQUL01. Next base: position 541 of record JAOPYW010000222.1, read on the forward strand.
GAGCACGAACGTGGCGCGTCCCTCGCTCGACCATGACAGCGACCACGCGCCCCGCTCCGCGATGTCGGGCGCGAGGGGTCGCAGCTGCAGACCCGGGCGTCCTTTCGGGGGAGCACTGGGCGACGCTACGGCGAGGTCGCTGATGAACGCGGTGAGGGCAGCGCCCACGGCGCGGTGGCTCCGTCCACGCAGGCGCCCGTAGCGGCGCGTGAACTCGTCGGTGACCGTCCACTCGATGCGCGCCGGGATCAGCGGGACCTCGAACATCTCGAGGAACTCGGCATGCTCCAGGTGCTGCACGCGCCCGACCGCGAGGTCGTGCGCTGCGCGCTCGTGTGCCACGCGACCGTCGGACGACTGGACCCACGCGTCGGGGTCGATGGCGCCGGCCCGCGCACGCCGGGTGCGCGCACCTCGAGCATGCCCCTCACCGTCCCGACCGCGGGGCGTGTTCGGGCTATTCGGTGCGGCCTGGCGATGTTGGGGGTCCGGGGTCACCAACCGCGAGTTCCCCGCAGCGCTAGTGGTACTCCAGGCGTGCTAGGCCGACGCGCCCTCGTACCGCCGCACGGCGAGCAGCCATGCGCCGCGCGCGGCAGCCGCTAACACGACCGCCAGGCCGACGGCGGCGAGCGCGAAGGGCCACTCGAGCCGACCGATGAGTGCCTCGGCGGGCACCGTCACCGCGAGCCCGAGCGGGAACACCGTCGACAGCACGACCTTGAGCGCACCCGGAAAGATGCCGAGCGGCCAGCGCACGTGCTCGTACATGTCGTCGAGGGTCCAGAGGATGCCCTCGCCCTGCACCGTCCAGAAGGTGATCGAGCTGACCAGCGACCAGAAGGCCGCGGCGATCGTCGTGCCGGCCACGATCATGAGCGCCCACACCGCGACCTGCGCGAGGCTCGGCCACTCCCCCGCGTGCCCGAGCCCGTAGAGCGTGAGCCCGATGCCGAGCAGCGTGCCCACGAGCCGCCACACGTCGACGCGCTGCACGAGTGACACGAGCTGCGCGTCGACCGGCTTGAGCAGGCGGTGGTCGAAGTTGCCGGTGCGGATGTCCTGCACCAGCTGCGCCACCGACGGATGCACCACGCCCTGCACCACCGTCTGCAGCAGGAAGAACGTGCCGAGCACGACGAACAGGTCGTCGCGCGTCCAGCCGTTGATCGCGTCGACGTGCCCGTAGACGATGCCGAGCGTCGCGACTGACAGCGCCAGCTCGACGAGCGCGTTGACGAGGTAGAGCCAGAAGTTCGCGCGGTACTGGAGGTCTTCGAGCAGCGCGCTGCGCATGAGCCCGCCCACCGCGCGCAGCGAATGCAGGCGTGCATTCGCGAAGTCGTCGAGTGCATCCCGGGGAGCAGCAGGTTCGGCGTTCGCCCTCACGCGCCCACCGCCCCGTAGGCCCGCACCCCGCGCCGCCAGGCCAACGCGAGCGCGACGAACAAGACAGCCGACCATCCGGTGAGCATGGCCACGCCGATCACGGCCTCGCGCAGGTCGCATCGCCCGGTGAGCAGCTCCACCGGAAACCCGAGGGTCCAGTAGAACGGCAGCACCTTCGCCGCGGTCTGCAGCGGCCCGGGCAGCAGCACGAGCGGCGCGAACTGCCCGGCGAAGACGAGGCTCGCGTAGGTGTAGAGCGACTGCAGCGCATCGATGCGTGTCAGCCAGAACGCGGTCACGCCGACGAGCGCATCGACCAGGAACCGCCCGACCGCCGCCAGCGGCAGCACCACGATGCCCGCGATGATCGAGACGGCTGACACGTCGACCTCGGCGTCGAACACGAACCAGAGGATCACGATCGAGGGCAGCAGTCCGATCGTGAGCAGCACGTTGAACGCGCCCATGCGCCCGAAGCTCTCGAGCAGCGGATGCATCGGGCGCAGCAGCAGCGGCGACAGCTCCCCCGTGCGGATCTGGGTGGGCAGGCGACCACGCACCCAGGTGTGCGTCAGCTCGAGCACGAGCAGCACCGTGAGGAAGTACCCGGCGAACTCGTTGGCGGTGAAGCCGCCCGCAGCGCCGCCGTTGGCCGACGCGACGCTGCGCCAGACCGCGATCGAGATGACGGCCTGGAGCAGGCGCACCGCTCCCCACAACAGGAGGTTGGCGCGGTACTGCACCCCGACCTGTGCCTCCGAGCGGGCGGCGGCGAGGGCCGCGACGAGCCAGCTGCGCAGGCGCCGGTGGGCCGGTGCGTAGTCGAAGGGCTCGGGGGAGCCGAGCGCGGATCCGGTGGCCGGGCGTGCGGTCATGACAGCTCGGCGGCCGGCGTGTCGAAGGCGCGTTCGAGCACGCGTTCGAGGGGTTCGTCCTCGACGGTGAAGTCGACGACGTCGCCGAGCGCCATCAGCTGGGTGACGCGGTCGTGGATCTCGGCGCGGGCGACCTCGATCACGTACTCGGCCCCGTCACTCTCGCGCACTTCGCCGATGGCCGCGAGCTCGCGATCGAGGCGCGCACGGTCGGCGAGGATCGGCGCGTCGGCTGCGAAGCGGATCGCGAGCAGCTTGCGGTCGGAGACGCGCGCGGCCAGGTCGCGGAGGCTGCCGTCGAAGTGGAGCGTACCGTGGTGGATGACGACGACGCGCTCGCACAGCGCCTCGATGTCGGCCATGTAGTGCGACGTCAGGAGCGCGGTGGCGCCGGTGCGGTCGGCGTAGCGGCGGATGAACTCGCGCACGCGGCGCTGCGACTGCACGTCGAGGCCGAGGGTCGGCTCGTCGAGGAAGAGCAGCTCGGGGCGGTGCAGGAGGCCGGCGGCGAGCTCACAGCGCATGCGCTCGCCGAGCGAGAGCTGGCGCACGGGCTTGTCGGTGAGGCCCTCGAGGTCGAGCAGGTCGTGCAGCTCGTCGAGCTGGGCGCGCCAGTCGGCGTGGCGCAGCCCGTAGAAGGAGCGGATCATGAGGAAGGAGTCGGCGGCGGGCAGATCCCAGACGAGCTGCTGGCGCTGGCCCATGACGAGTGAGATGCGGCGCAGGAAGGCGCGGTCGCGGCGGCGCGGCTCATGGCCGAGCACCGAGATCTCCCCGGCTGACGGGTGGAGCAGGCCGGAGAGCATCTTGAGCGTGGTCGTCTTGCCGGCGCCGTTGGGCCCGAGGAAGCCCACGACCTCGCCGCGGGCGACGTCGAGGTCGACACCGTCGACGGCGCGCACGGTGCGGTGCTGGCGCTTCGTGATCGAGCGCACCGAGGCGAGCAGGCCGGCCTCGCGGATCGGCACCTCGTAGTGCTTGGCGAGGCCGCGCGTGCGGATGATGGTGTCGTCGGCCATGGACGGTGATTCTAGTCGTGATCGCCCAGCTCCGAGGCCGCGAGGCGTCGCGCGGGTAGGGGCGGTTCATGACCGTCGACGAACCGCACCAGCCCTGCCCCCTCACGCGCCGGCGACGCAGGTGGGCGGGTGTCGCGTGGGCGGCCGCCGTGGTGGCCACGATCGGCACGCAATTCCTCGCGCAGGCGCGCTGGGACGGACCGGAGCCCTACAGCCTCGCGCGCTTCAACATCAGTGACCTCGGCAACGTGACCTGCCGGTCGGTGGGCTCGCCGTCGCGCGACGTCTGCTCGCCCTGGCACCTCGCCACCAACGTCGGCTTCGTCGCCTTCGGCGTGCTCACGATCGCGGGCATCGTGCTGCTCACGCCCCTGTGGCGGCGGAGCTGGTCGGGAGGTGCCGCAGCCGTGCTGCTCGCGCTGAGTGGCATTGGTTCGGCGCTCGTGGGCCTGGCACCGTCAGACA
>JAOPYW010000239.1 GCA_025964405.1 Thermoleophilia bacterium
CTCGCCGCGTCGTTCATCGGCCCGTACGTCTTCCCGGCCGCCGGCGAGCTGGCGGTCGTCGCGGCGCTCGGTGTCGGGGTCGCGGTGCCCGAGGTGCTCCTGCTCGCGCTCGTCGGCTCGATCGCCAGCGACCAGCTCGCCTACGGCGCCGGTCGCGTCGGCGGATCAGGCCTCGCACATCGCATGCTGCTCCCCCATCGCCGCGAGCAGCTCGAGCGACGCGTGCACCGCCACGCGGTCACGGCGCTCATCCCCGGACGCATGGTGCCGGGCGCCCGCACCTGGATCGCCGTGCTCGCGGGCGTCGCCCGCCTCGACTACCGCCGCTTCTCGCTGCTCAACCTCGCGGGCTGCGCGCTGTGGGCCGCCGTGTTCACCGTCGTCGGCGTGGTCTTCGGAGCGACCGCCGACGTCGAGGGCATCATCGACGGCATCCGCCACTGGGTCTGGCCGATCGTGGTCACGATCACGCTCCTCATCGCCGCGCGCGTGCTCTACATCCGCCGGAAGGGCCAGCCATGAACATCCCCACCGTCGACGACGGGCGCTTCGCGAACCCGGCCGTGCTGCTCGAGAGCTGGTACGTCGCCTGTCGCGCCAAGGAGCTCAAGCCGGGCGCACCCCGCTCCTTCGACCTCGCCGGCCGCCGCCTCGTCGTGTTCCGTCGCGCCGACGGCAGCATCCACGCCATGAACGGCCGCTGCGCCCACCTCGGCGCCGACCTCGGGCAGGGCCGGGTCACGCCCGAGGGCGAGCTCGAGTGCGCCTTCCACCACTGGCGCTTCGGCACCGACGGCGCCTGCACCTACGCGAAGGGCCTCGACACGCCGCCCGGGCGACGGCTGACGACCTATCCCGCACGCGAGCACCTCGGGCTCATCTGGGTGTACACCGGCCCGGAGCCGAGCTTCGACCTGCCCGTCATCGACCAGCGGCTCCGCCCCCTGCACGTGCCGTCGCAGCACATCGACTGCCACCCCCACCTCGTACTCGGGAACGTCTACGACATCGAACACTTCGGCGCCCTGCACGGGGTGACGTTCAGCGAGGAACCGACGATCGAGCGCACCTCGGCGATGGAGCTGCGCGCCGACGTCGTCGGCGGCTTCGAGTCGCGCTTCGTGCGCACCGTCACGGGCAGCGGCCACGGCGGCATCGAGGCGAGCTTCCGCACGCTCGGGGGCAGCATCACGTGGGTCGAGGTGCGTCGGCCCTTCCCCTTCCACGTCGTCTTCACCGGTCGGCCGACCTCGAGCGGCGGGTGCGACACGCAGACCGTGTTCCTCGTGCCGCGTTCGCCGGTCAAGAAGGTGCGCGCCGTGCTGCTGGTGATGGCGCTGCTCCACGACGACAGTCGCATCCTCAACCGCATGCAGTTCACGCCCGCGTTCACCGACGCGGATGCCGGCATGGCGGCCCTCGCGGCGCTCCTCGACGAGCAGCCCGTCGCGTGGGATGCACCCGCGCCCACGCCCACTCGCGGCACCTAGGCCCAGCGCGCGACCGGCAGCCGGCGCGCCAGCCAGGTCGGCAGCCACCAGTTGCGGTCGCCGAGCAGGCGCATCACTCCGGGCACGAGCAGCCCGCGCACGATGGTGGCGTCGAGCAGGAGCGCGACCGCGACCCCGAACCCGATCTCCTTCACGAGGATGAGCTCCGTCGTGGTGAACGCCACGCCGAGCGCCACGAGGATCATCGCGGCGCCCGTGACGAGCGGCGCGGTGCGCGCGATGCCCTCGGCCGTGGCGTTCGTCGTGTCGAGCCCGTCCTGCCACCCCTCGGCGATGCTCGCGAGCATGAACACCTCGTAGTCCATCGAGAGCCCGAACAGCAGGCAGAACAGCACGAGGGGGAGCGATGCGTCGATCCAGCCGAGCTGGTGCGACCCGAGCAGGCCGACGCCGAAGCCGTGCTGGAAGACGAGCACGACGATGCCGAGCGTCGCGGCGATCGACACGCCGTTGAGCACGATCGCCTTGAGCGGGATCACGATCGACCGGAAGGCCACGAGCAGCACCAGGAACGCACTGCCGAACACGAACAGCAGCACGAGCGGCATGCGCGCCTGGAGGATCTGGAAGAACTCCTGCTCCCACGCGAACTGCCCGCCGATGTCGAGCGCCGGCGAGCCCGCGCGTGCCTCCAGGCCGCGGATGCTCGTGACGGTGTCGCGGGCCGCGCTGCCGCCACTGCGATCCTTGGCGGCGGTCACGATGAACAGGGTGCGCCCGTCGGAGCTGCGCTGCTGGCCCACCGAGAACACGTTCGGCACCTTGAGCAGCCGGTCACCGAGGGCCTGCAGCTCTCCCGCATCGTCGGTGTGGGCGACGACGTTGATCGGCGACGCCACGCGCTGGTCGAAGTCGCGCTCGATGACGCGTTGGGTCGCGCGCGACTCGACGTGCCGGGGGAGCGCTTCCTGCAGCGGCACCTCGAGCTTGGCACCGTGCGCCATGAGGGCGAGCGGCACGAGGCCCGCGAGCACGAGGCAGACGACCATGCCGGGCCGGCGCATGACGGCGTGCGTCAGTCGGCGCCACCCGTCACCCGCGGTGCCGTCGGTGCGCGGTTTCCTGACGGCGAACCGCTCGAGGCCCCCGCCCACGAGCGCGAGCGTCGGGGGCACGAGCACGATCGAGACGAGCATCGTCATGCCCACCACGATCACGCCGCCGATGGCGATGCTGTGCATCACGCCGAGCGGCACGAGCATCATGCCGGAGAGCCCGAGCAGCACGGCAAGCCCGGAGATGAGGATGGCGCGGCCCGCCTGCGTCGTGGTGACGATGGTCGCCGCGCGCACGCTGCGCCCGCGGGCCAGCTCCGCCCGGAACCGCGAGACCATGATGATCGTGTAGTCGATGCCGAGCCCGAACCCGAGCAGGGTCACGACGTTGAGCACGAACACCGACACGTCGGCCGCGAGGCCGACCAGGTGCACGACGGCCATCGTGAGCAGCACCGAGAGGATGCCGACGCCGATCGGGAGCAGCGCCGCGGGCACGGTGCCGAACACGATGAGCAGGATGACGAGCGCCAGCGGGATGCCGATCATCTCGGCCTTCGACATGTCGACGCGCATCTGCTGCTCGACGTCCTTGGAGAACACGGCGCGCCCGGCCATGCGCACGTCGCGCATGCCGGCCTCCTCGGTGACCGAACGCACCTCGCTGATGGCGTTGCGCGTCACCTCGTCCTTGGTCGTGTCGAGCCCGATCGGGATCAGCACGGCCGTGCCGTCGGGCGAGGGCACGACGTCCTGCACCGATTCGACGCCCTCGATCGCGCGGAGCTGCTTGCGTGACGCGGCCACCTGGGCCTGCACCGCGGCCGGGCTGCCGTCGACGTAGACGAAGAGCGTCGTGGCCGGGTAGTGGAACCGCTCGCGCAGGTCGCGCTCGACCCGCATCGCCTCGCCGTCGGGTACGAAGCCACCCGACGAGAGCACCGAGTGCGCGGTGCCGGCGATCGGCGCGCTGACCAGGGCGATGACGAGGCCCACCTGCAGGAACCGCCGACGGTGGTCGAACGCCGCCGCGCCGAGCCGGTGCAGGCGACCGGTGGGTGCACTGACGGCCGTGCCGGGCTGCTCGAGTCGCGTCAGTCGCCCGCGCAGGCCCTCGATCGTCTCGCTGGCGATCGCCGGATCGAGTTCGTGCGGCGCCAGCTCGAACAGGCGGTCACGTCGCACCCACAGGCCCGCGACGATGCCCGGCTCGGGGCCGGCCACCGCGAGCAGCACCAGCTCCTCCTGCACGTCGACGATGACGCCGCCCATGCCCTCGCGCGTCGTCGCCGCCGCACCGGGGCGCACGCGCACCAAGGGCGTGCGCGCCGTGGCGGGGCGGGCCACCAGCGCGATGGCCAGCAGCGCCGCACATGCGAGTGCGATGAGGATGATGGTGGAGGTCCCTTGCAGCGTCCCCGACTGCCGTGCTCGATGCACGACATGCCGTCACCTGCATGTCGGGGCCGGGGGCATCACCTGTTGCGTGCGTCGCGCGCGCGAGGAGACTCGTTGCGGCCAGCTGCTGGCCGCGCCGTTCGTGTCGGGGTCAGCGACGACCGGCGCGCCGTGTGGCGCCGCCGGGAAAATCGCGCCGGGCCGCCCACAGGATGGCCGCGAAGATCGGGTAGCTGATCGCCACGACCCGCTTGGTCGAGGTGATGATGCCGCGGTACTTCGGGGAGTCGTCGGCGAAGAAGACCCCGCCGGTGGCCGGATCCGTGATGCGCCGGAACCGCAGCGCGAACGCGATCTCGACCACGTACATCGCCAGGGTGAACAGGGTGAAGGCGACGGTCGCAGCATCACGCTCACGGTCGAGCGAGGCGCGGTCGCGCACGAGCATCGTGCCGAGCACCGCGAACGCCACCGCGTCGTGCGAGATGCCGTAGCGCATCTTCCAGCGCCGCACCACGTAGACGAGGTACATCTCCGCGGCGCCCCGCGCCACCCAGCTGCCGAACGCGACCCCGAGCATGTGGCGGGCCGCCGGGCTGGCGGTCGAGCGTCGCCACCACACCCCCGGCAGCACCACGAACACGTTGATCGCAAGGTTGAGCCAGAGCACCTTCGACCAGTGGATCGGCCCACCGATCTCCGGATGCCGGTTCTGGTTCCACGCGAACCCCGCCGAGCCGAGGCTCGTCAGCAGCACGGCGCCGATGTGGGCGTTGCCGCCCCCAGTGAAGGGTGTCGCTGCGACCACCGCTCCCCCCCGAACCGCACCAGCCGTCATGTGATGCGCGCCTTGCCTGCCGGCGTACCGGCGCCGCGCGTGAGCGTCTGCGTCGCGCCCGGCCGCACCGAGAAGCGCTCGCGCTCGTGGCCGCACCAGCGCACCGTCACGTCGACGGTCGCGCCGAACGTCGCGCCGAGGCCCACGTGCAGGCGCGCGTCGCGCTGCCCCTCGAAGCCGTTGATCGCCTGCTGCTCGAACAGCTGCGGCGCGCCCTTCGCCATGTCGACCCAGACCTGCGAGCCCCACGCGTCGCGACTGCAGGGCGCGCTCGCGGCGAGCTCCGCATCGAGCGCCTTCCCGTCAGGTCGCTCGCCACCGTCGAGCTCGAGGTTGACCCAGCCGTTCCTGGCCGCCGACTTCGTGGGGGTGGAGCGGTAGATGTAGGGCGCTTCGTGCTGCGCCGTCACCACCATGTCCTGCGACCCGTCGTCGTCGAAGTCGGCGAGCACCACGCCGCGGCCCTCGGTCTTCGCATCGAGCCCGGTGATGCCGGCGACGTCGACGAACTCGGGCTTCGCGTCGGCGCCGCGGTTGAGGTACACGCGCTGCGCCTCGTCGGCCCAGATGCAGCGGCCGCGCAGGTCGCCCCACTTGTCGGCGTACGTGTGGATCTCGGGGCCCGACTGCATGAGCTTCTGGTTGACGTACCAGTAGTCGGGACAGTCCTCCTTGAGCTTCGGGTCGCGATCGAGCTTGTTGCCGACCATGCCGTTGGCCTGCACGAGGTCGAGCCAGCCGTCGTTGTTGAGGTCGGTGACGTCGGCGCCCCATCCGAAGCGCTCCTCGTTGAGCACGCCGCGGCCCGTGGCCTGGTCCTGCAGCTTGGGGGCGGGCCACTCCTCGGCGCTCGCGCGGGGGCCGTGTTCGCTCGACCCCTCGTGCATGCCCTGGTTCATGAACAGGATGGAACCCTCGGCCTGCAGCGGCTGGTGCACGTTCGAGACGTAGACGTCGAGCGCACCGTTGCGATCGATGTCGGCCATGGTCGAGTTCATGCCCTTGTAGGTGTCCTTGCCGACATCGCCGAAGAAGCGACCCGCGACGCGGCGGAAGGTGCGGCCACCCTCGTTGATGTAGAGGTCGTCGCGCCCGAAGTCGGAGGCGACGTACATGTCGGTGAAGCCGTCCTGGTTGATGTCGCCGGTGGAGATGGCGATCGAGTAGTGGGTCTCGGGCATGCCGAGCTTCGAGCCCTGGATGCGTTCGAACGTGCCGTCGGCGCGGCCGTGGAGCATCACGTTCGCGCCGCCGTTGGTCGCGTTGTCCCAGCTGGCGTGCATGAACTTGAGCATGCGACGGTCGCCGTCGTACTCGGCGTCGGGCAGGTCGAAGATGTTGAAGCGGGTCGGCGTGTCGTAGCCCGGGAGGTGCTTCGGGAGGATGCCCGCGAGGTAGATGTCGAGGTTGCCGTCGCGGTCGTAGTCGAGCACGTTCGCGCTCGCCCCCAGGATGTACTCGCCCGCGTGCGCCTCCTCCGTCACGTCGGTGAAGGCGATGTGGCCGACCGTCGAGTCGTTGCGCAGCAGCATCGTGGTGTTGAAGGCGACCATGAGGAAGAGGTCGCGGTCACCGTCGTGGTCGTAGTCGAGGAAGAGCGGGCCCGTGGTGAGCCCGACCTCCTTCGGGTCGCCGGCGAGCTTGTGCTCGAGGGCCGGCACGTCGACGCGCTCGAAGCGGAAGTCGCCGACGTTGCGCTCGACGACGATGCGGTCGCGGTGTTCACCGAGCGGACTCGTGAGCACGAGGTCCTGGCGGCCGTCACCGTCGATGTCCTGCGCGGCACCGGCGGCACCGACGCTCAGCACCCACTTCGCGACGTTCCTGACGCGGCTGTCGACCTGGGTGAGCACCTCACCCGACATCTGGATGTCGATGCCGGTGCGCTCGGGCGGCATCCGCTCGAGCGTGAAGCCCGCGTCGTCGAGCACGACGTGCGGACGGATGACCGTGGCGTAGGTGGTGCCGCCGACCACGGCCAGCGCCGTGACCGTGACGACGGAGAGCAGCCACTTGCGGCTGACGGCGGTGCGCAGGCGCGCGGCGACGCCGGCTCGGCGCAGCTCCTGGAGGTGACCCCAGAGGAAGCGCGCCGACGCGACGGTGAAGGCCGCGTAGAAGATGGTGAACACGCTGTAGCGGAAGTGGAAGAAGAGGTCGACGGCGGCGAGGAAGAACCCCACGATCACCTGCTGGCGGCGGGCGGGCGGGCTCGTCGCCGGATCCGTGATCATGAAGAACGTGAAGAGGAAGAAGGGTGGCGTCGTCATGCTGCCGACGAACATCACCTCGGCGGGGATGTGGTGGCGCATCACGTAGGCGCGCAGGGCCGTGGTGATCAGGTAGAAGAAGATGAAGGAGCCGACGAGCCACAGCCGGTCGACCTTGGTGATGAACAGGATGATCGCGGCCGCCAGCATGAACGGTGACGTGTACCACCAGTCGCCCCACTGGTAGGCGGGCGCGGCCGTGATGACGCCGCCCGCGAAGATGAGGCTCACCACGATCGCGAGCAGCGAGGGGTTGAAGGCGTGGCGCCCGCGCAGCGTGATCACGTACTTGCCGGCGATCGCGATGAAGACCGGGAAGAGCGTCACGAAGACGTCGTGGCTGTAGTTGAGCAGCAGCGTGAGCGAGCAGCACGAGATGTAGGCGCTCAGCGGGAAGAGCAGCTGCCGGCCGCGCAGCACCCAGTGCAGGGCCATGTCGAGCAGGCACCCGGCGACGATGATGGTGCCCATCTGCAGCGGGTTGCGGTTGAAGCCGAACACGAGCGTGCCGGTGATCGCGTAGAGCGACAGCAGCACGGCGAAGGCGATGCGCGGATCCTTGCGGCTCGGCACGCCGGTCCACAGCCCGCCCGTGCGGCGGGTGCGGTGGTGCGCCGGAATCGCCGCGGCGCCGCCGGTGGCGACGAGCAGCGGCTCGTTCGGTATCGGTGGTGTGGGCGTGGTGGTCATACGAAGGCCATCTCGAAGCCGATGCGGTCGACGCCCTCCAGGGCATCGGGCAGGGGCCGCCCGTGCGGCACGACGGCATACACGTGTGCGGGGAGGTCAGAGGTCACGAAACCACCATACGACGGATCATGCGGGTCGGCCAGCGGCGCGCGGCAACTCAGGAACACCTGCCCACCACCTGCCCCGCGCACGGCCTTCCATGCCGCGTGCAGCAGCACCGCGTGCGCGCCGGGATCGGGCTCGGTCACCGCGTGGTGGGTGGCGTAGGCGTACCGCAGCGCATGCCCGGGTCGCGGCAGGCGCGGCGCGCCGAGGAGGGTGGCGAGCACCGCGTGGCCACGCCGCACCCACCGCATCGCGCCGCGGTAGGCGGTGACGTAGGTCTGCTTCACGGGCGTCGCATCCCAGGGTGCGATGCAGCCGACCAGTGCGCCCGTCGCGCGCTCCTCGAGGAGCAGGAACTGCTCGAGCTCGAGGCCCGGCCACCGATCGATGCCGGCGCGCAGCAGCTCCGCGTCCATCGGGATGCCGAACGCGCGGGTGCGCGCATCGCGATCGAGC
>JAOPYW010000241.1 GCA_025964405.1 Thermoleophilia bacterium
ACCATCCCGCCAGATCGCAGTGCTCGCCGTGCTGGCTACGATCGTCTCAGCATTGGTGGCGATCAGCTCGGCGCCGGCCGACGCGGCGAGCAGCGGGGCGACCACCGTGGCGGTCACGGTGCTGAGCGCCACCAACCTCGACACGACCGGGTGCGCCAGCGGCGTCGCTGGCCGCACGGCCTTCGGCAACGTCACCGCCTCGAGCATCGTCACGAGCAGCGACTGCGCAGTCACCTTCGGCTCGTCGAACTCCACCGCGACCCTCTCGATGGCACAGAGCGACGGCGTGGGGCAGGCGCTCTACCAGCCGTCGCGCGGCGCACTCGACACCTCGTTCGATGGCGACGGCGTGGCAACGCTCTCGAACGCTCCCAACTCGGGCGCCGACCTGTTCAACGCCGGGGCGGTACAGGCCGACGGGCGTGTGGTCGCCGCAGGCACCTGCCAGATGGGCGGCACCACCGGTGCCGACATCTGCATGGCGCGCTTCGCCACCAACGGAACGCTCGACGCGAGCTTCGACGGTGACGGGAAGCAGACCCTCGTCGTCGCTGCCGGCTCGGGCATGGAGACCGCATTCGCCGTGGCCGTGCAGCCTGACGGAAAGATCCTCGTCTCCGGATACTGCTACATGGGCGCCGGCACGAGCTACGACTTCTGCACCGCGCGGTACGACACGGCCGGCACCCTCGACCCGACCTTCGACACCGACGGCGTCGTCACCACCTCGATCGCCGCGGGCGCCCGCACCGACAAGCCGACCGAGGTGCTCGTGCAGCCCGACGGAAAGATCGTCGTGACCGGTTACTGCAACGTCAACAGCACCACCAGCTACGACTTCTGCGCCGCGAGGTACTCGGCGGTCGGGGCACTCGACACGGGCTTCGACGGCGATGGCAAGCTGACCACCGCCGTGGGCGCGGGCGCCGTGATCGACGAGGCGTGGGGCGCGGTGCTCCAGGCCGACGGCAAGCTCGTGCTCGCCGGACGCTGCTACGGGGGCTCGAGCACGCGATACGACGCGTGCTTCGTGCGCTACACCACGACAGGAGCACTCGACACGACCTGGGACGGCGACGGCAAGTACGCGGTGGCCGTGGGGGCAGGTGCCGTCGACGACATCATCAACGACATCGCACTGCAACCCGACGGCAAGGTCGTCGGGAGCGGCACCTGCGACATGGGCGCTACCGGCAAGGACATCTGCGCGGTTCGCCTCACCACGGTCGGAGCCCTCGACTCGACCTTCTCCGGCGACGGTATGGTGACCGTGCCCGTCACCGCCGGCAACGGCAGCGACAACGCCCTCGGCATCGCCGTGCAGTCCGACGGCAGCCTCCTGCTCGGCGGTCGCTGCTACACGCTCTCGTCCGGAACCCGGTTCTGCGCCACCCGGGTGTCGTCGACCGGTGCGCTCGATGCGTCCTACGGCACTGGCGGCACGGTCGTGACGGCGATCTCCCCGTCGTCGGACCTCGTCGGCGACGCACTGGTGCAGTCGGACGACAAGCTGGTGCTGGTCGGCGGTTGCACGATGAACGGCGCGAACGGGCAGGACGGGTGCCTCCTGCGCTACACCACGGCTGGCGCGCCCGACACGACCTACAGCGGGGACGGGCGCGTCACCGCAGCGATCTCGGTCGGCAATGGCGACGACCAGCTGGCGGCGGCCCTCACCCAGCCCGACGGCAAGGTCGTCACGGCCGGCACCTGCGATTCGCAGGGACCCACCGGCACCGACACCTGCATGGAACGGTATCTCGCCGACGGCTCCCTCGACCCCTCGTTCGACGGCGACGGCAAGACACTCGTGCCGGTGAGCCCCGGCGGTGGCGACGACGGCATCTCAGCCCTGGCGCAGCAACCTGGCGGACAGCTCGTGGCGGCAGGGCCCTGCGACTACGGCGGCTACCCGCGGTTCTGCCTCGAGCGCTACAACCCGAACGGTTCGCTCGACACCAGCTTCGACGTCGACGGCACGGTGAACACCACGATCGGCTCGGCGACGGCATCGACCTACGCGCGAGCGATCGCACTCCAGCCCGACGGTCGCATCATCGCGGCAGGCTACTGCGACAGCGCGGGCAACTACGACTTCTGCGCCGCGCGCTACAACGCCGACGGGTCGCTCGACACCACGTTCGCTACGGCCGGGAAGTTCGTGCTCGCGATCGGACCGGGCGAGGATCGCATCAAGTCGGCGTCGGTGCAGGGCGACGGCCGCATCGTGCTGGCCGGCTACTGCGACTCGGCGGCACTCGGCGCCCAGATGTGCATCGTGCGACTGCTGGCCACCGGCGCGATCGACACCTCCTACGGCTCGAGCGGGCTCGTGATGGCCGGCCTCCCGGGCAACGGCGACGACGTCGCGTACGGCGCCGCGCTGCAGGACGACGGCAAGCTCCTGCTCGGTGGTTCGTGCGAGTTGAGCAGTGCCACCACGGGCGTCGATTCGTGCGTCGTGCGCCTCACCACGGCCGGGGCGCTCGACACGACGTTCTCGGGCGACGGGTTCGCCACGACCCCGATCGCCCCCAGCAACGCCGAGGACTTCATCCGCGGCATGAGCCTGCAGCCCGACGGCCGTATCCTCCTGGCCGGGTATTGCGACATGGGCCTGGTCACCGACATCGACTTCTGCGCCTCACGGTTCGATTCGACCGGCGCCGTCGACACGAGCTTCGGCACGGGCGGGGGCACCTCGTTCGCCCCGACGACCGGAGCGATCACCGACACCGCGATCGCCGTCGCTCCCACGGCCGACGGCGGATTCGTGATCGCGGGCTACTGCGCCATGGGCGGGCTCACGGGCCAGGACCAGTGCCTCGGGGTGCTCGACGACGCGGGCACCTTCCCGCAGTACGCCAACGGCGTGAACGACTGGGACCAGGGGGCAGGCACCTTCGGCGCCTGCCTGAGCTCGGTCACCAACGGCGCCGGGGCGTGGCCGATGAATGCGACCTGCCCGAGCACCGACGGTGGCTACTGGAACGCGATCCCGGCGGCAGCCACGACGATCGCGACGGCGCCGCTGCAGCAGACCGGCGCGATCGCCAACCTGCGCTTCGGCGCACGCATCACGGCGAGCCAGACCTGGGGCTCCTACGTCGCCCCGATCACGTTCTCCGTCGCCGCGCCCTAGGGACGCGACCCGGAGTGCGCGAGCCCGCTCCATGCGATATAGTTGAGGGCGCAACTACTTTGGAGGAGCTCCCCATGAGCGACGCGACGACCACCCAGACCACGACACCCGAGATGTGGGCACCGACCGACTCACAGCTCCTGCCCCACGGCATCGAGCTGGGCCCCAGCCACCTGACGGTGCGCAGCCTCGAGCGAGCGCTGCCCTGGTACACCGACGCGCTCGGGCTGACGGTCGCGGAGCAGACCCCCACGTCGGCGCAGCTCGCGAGCATCGGTGGCGAGGTCGTCGTCGGGCTGACCGAGGATCCGGAAGCGACGGCGCCCGGCAAGACCGCCGGCCTCTACCACGTGGCGCTCAACATGAGCCGCCTCGAGCTGAGCCGCATGATTCGCCGCATCGTGCAGGCGAAGGCTGCGATCCAGGGGGCGTCCGACCACGGCACGCACGAGGCGATCTACCTGCCCGACCCCGACGGCAACGGGTTCGAGCTCGCCGCCGACCGCCCGCGCGCCGACTGGCCCGACTGGAACGAGCACCCCGGCAGCATCCAGCCGCAGGCCCTCGACCTCGAGGCGCTGTTCGCGGTGTCGGGCGACGGCGCCATCCCGCCGCATGCCGAGGGCGTGACGACCGGCCACCTGCACCTGCACGTGGGCGACATCGAGCAGGGGCTCGCGCACTACCGCGACATCGTCGGGTTCGACGTGAAGTTCCAGATGCCGACCGCGGCGTTCGTCTCGGCCGACGGCTACCACCACCACCTGGGCTTCAACGTCTGGAACGGCGTGGGCGTGCCCGGCGCACCCGACCACTCCACCGGGCTTCGCTACTGGTCGGTGGTCGTGCCGGCAGCGGAGGACGTCGACGCACTCGCGGCGCGCCTGGCCGCGGCGGGAACCGAGACGACGCGCGACGACGCCGGCGCGCTCCTCGTGCCTGACCCGTGGGGCACGACCCTGCGCGTCACGGCGCGCGACTGACACTGCGCGGGCGCGCCACGACTGACACATGCGCGTCCAGAGATGACGAAGGGGCGCGATCGCCGTTGCGATCGCGCCCCTTCGCTGCCTTCGATCGACATGCCGCCTCGCGCCACCCGCGTTCGGGAGTCGCGAAGCGGCGCGCCGCAGGTCTCACCAGCCGCGGAAGGCGGAGGCGAACATGTTGCCGATGCCACCGATGAGCCCGGCGCCGTACTGGCCACCGTAGACGCCGTTCGGGGTCGTGCAGAACTGCCAGGAGTTGGCGTTGTTGACGGAGCCGTACCCGCCGAACTGGTTCACGCCGTTGTACTGCGACACCTGCGGGAACCCGCCCACGTAGCCACCGGCCTGCGGGTAGCCGAGCTGCGGCGCGCCGTATGCGTTGCGGCCGAGGCTGGGGAACATGCCGCCGGCGATGCCCGTGTTGTAGCCGTACTGGCCGCCGTACTGCTGCACGCCGTACGGGCTTCCCACCGTGCTCGGCGCGAACTGCGCCTGCTGGGTCGCGAGCTGCTGCTGGAGCCGGAGCGACTGCAGCTGCAGGTTGCGCTGGAAATTGAGGTTCTGCGCCTGGGCCCGCTTGCGATGCGTGCGGTTGTAACCGACGGATCCGGGCTGCGGATAGACGCGGATGTGGATGCTCATGGCGGGTGGATCCTTCCGTGGACTCGGTGGTGCAGCGGGAGTGGCGCCGACAGGTCCGTGCCAGCACTGCCAACCTTCCCACGCCGTCGGCCGTACGTGTGACGTACGGCCGACGGTGGCTCCGCGTGGCCGTCGCCCCAGCCCCATGCGGCCACCGCGCTATCCTTGCCGCCATGACGATCACGACCCATCCCACGCACCCCCTCGGCAGCTCCGGCCTCGAGGTCTCCCAGCTCTGCCTGGGCGGCAACGTCTTCGGCTGGACCATCGACGAGGCCGCCTCCTTCACCGTGCTCGACGCCTACCGCGCGGGCGGCGGCACCTTCATCGACACGGCCGACGCCTACTCGACCTGGGGCGAGGGCAACGTCGGCGGCGAGTCGGAGACGATCATCGGTCGCTGGCTCGTCGAGCGTGCCGTGCCGGCTGGGGAGATCGTGGTCGCGACGAAGGTCGGCTCCCCGATGCCCGAGGGAAAGGGACTCGCGCCCGCGTACGTGTGCGAGGCGGCCGAGCGCTCACGCGAGCGCCTGGGCGTCGAGACCATCGACCTGCTCTACGCCCACCGCCCCGACGACTCGACCCCGATCGCCGACACGCTCGCCGCCTTCCACGAGCTGGTCGAGGCGGGCACGGTGCGCGCGATCGGCCTCTCCAACTTCACCGCCGCGCAGACCCGCGAGGCGCTCGACGCCGCCGATGCGAACGGACTCACGCGGCCCGTGGCGCTCCAGCCCGAGTACAACCTGGTCGACCGCTCTGGTTTCGAGGGGGAGCTGCAGGCGCTGGCCGTGGCCGAGGGCCTGGCCGTCGCCCCCTACTACTCGCTCGCATCGGGGTTCCTGACCGGCAAGTACCGGCCCGGCTACGACGCTCCCGAGTCGAAGCGCGCCTCGGCCGTGCTCGCCCGCTACGACAAGGAGCAGCACTGGGAGCTGCTCGAACGCCTGCACGCCGTCGCCGATCGCCACGACGCGACGATGGCACAGGTGGCCCTCGCGTGGCTCGCGGCGCAGCCGTCGGTGGTCGCGCCGATCGCGAGCGGCACCTCGCCGGCGCAGGTCGTCGAGCTGCTGCGCTCGGTCAGCCTGGAGCTCGACGGCAACGACCTGTCGCTGCTGCGCTGAGTGGCTAACGGTCGGCGAAGGGGCGGATGAAGCCCTGCACGTCACCCTGCCGCGGCTTGATCACCCGGCGCGACACGCGATCGCCGTAGTTGCCCTCCACGGTCTTCACGGTGCCGTTGACCACGCGCACGACGAGCCCGATGTGCCCGTAGCGGCCCGACGCGTTGCGGTAGACGATGAGGTCGCCGGGCAGCGGGTGGTATGCGGTGCGCGCGTTGCGCCAGCGTCCCGTCACCTTGCCCCAGGCCACGAGCTCGGGCACGTAGTCGGAGCCGTTGCCACCGAAGCCGATCGGGTACCCAGCGCGACGATAGGCCCAGCTCACGAAGTCGGCACACCACGGCTCGGCCGAGTACGGGTTCTCACCGATGCCGATCGTCGCGCGGCGGAACGTCACGATCCGCGCCGAGTAGTTGGAACGTGTCGACCACTCGGCAACTCCAACTTCACGAGCGGCCGCGAACACGGCGGTCTTGCGCACGAGTCGCTGCTGCGCCTTCGTCAGCGGGGGAGCTGCACGCCGGATCGGCGCGCGCTGCTCACCCGAGGGATCCTTCGTGATGCCGTGCTCCGGCAACCCGACGAGGCCGTTCATGCTCGGTGAGAGCAGGATGACGAACATGGCGCACGCCATGGCACCGAGCGCGAGCGCGGCGAGGCCGGTGCGAACGGCCGGAGTCTGGCCGTCGCGCAGTTCCCTGAGGATGGCTGCGGTATCCATGCATCCATCGTGAGGCCTCTTCCGCTGGCGTCAAGCTGTGAATCGACGCATGTTCGACGTATATCCGGCCATAATCGATCCGATTTTCGGCAGCATTTCTAACACTTTGCTGGAGGCCTATATTCAGGGAGGGGCAAACTGTAGGCTTCCGGAGCATCTCGTCCGTGCCGCGCCTCGGTGCGCACGCGCTCGCCCATTCAGGAAGGTCACCTCCATGCTGCTCCGCCCCCGTGCCGCGCGTCTCGCGCTGCTCGCGTCGTCCGTGATCGCGCTCGCGATCATCGCCCCCACCTCGGCCCTCGCCGACAGCGGCGGCCTCGACACGACCTTCACCCGGGTGACCCTCCCCGCCAACACGACCTTCACCAAGACGTTGAAGCTCGCCGACGGCTCCACCGTCGCCGTCGGCTCCTCGGGTACGAGCACCAAGCTCGCCCTCGTTGCGAAGTTCTCCCCGTCTGGCGCGCTCGACGCGTCATTCGGCACCGGTGGCGTTGTGACGTTCGACGTGCCCGCCGGCACTGAGGACACGCTGCTATCAGTGGAGCAGCGCGCCAATGGCGGGTTCGTCGTTGGCGGAGGGGGCACTGACGTCGCGCTGCCTGGCGTGTACAACAGTTTCATCTCCAAGCTCACGGCGACAGGAGCCCTCGACACGACGTGGAGCGCTACCGGTTCCGCAGTGCCGGCCGGCTTCCTCCAGGTCGACGACGTCTTCACCGTGCACGAACTTGCAAATGGCGACGTCGAGTTCGCTGGAGTCAACGACAACGGCGCATCGTACGTCGTCGCCCAGATCGACGGCACCGGCTCCTCGGTCAATGTCCCCCAGGGCATCGCCTCACGAGCATCCGCTGATGGCATCATCGCAACGTTCGCGGGTTCGGTTCGTCGACCCGACGGGTCGTTCACGTTCGTTGGTGGCGGAGAGAATCCGGCCGGCGACCGCGAGGTCTCGGTCACGACCTATGCCGAGAACGGAATCGTCAATACGACCTACACCACGCTGCCTTCGGACGCACGGGTCGTCTCCGCCACCGCCGCAAGCACTGGCGCCCTCTTCGTTGTTGGCGCCGTGGGCAACCGCGGCGCGATCTGGCGATTCACTGCGGCAGACACGCTCGACACGACCTTCGGCGCCGCGGGTCGGCTCGACCTCGCCCCCGCCACCGAGCCGTGGACGGCGACATCGATCGCTGC
>JAOPYW010000271.1 GCA_025964405.1 Thermoleophilia bacterium
TCGCGACGCTGCGCGAGTGAACCCGCCTTGGCATGGAACACAACGGCGCCGAGCGACTCGTCGCTGGCCATGTCGTCGAGGCCGCGGCTACGGTCGCGCTCGAAGCTGAAGACCGCGTCGTCGAGGCGGCCGGCGAGCACGCGCTCGTAGCCCGGCCGAATCGAATCGACGGCCGCCGGATCGGCGTTCATCACGGTGAGGAAGGCCGCCGCGAGCGTGCCGCCCTTCTGCACGGGCAGGTACCGCTGGTGCGACTGCATGGCCGTCACGAGTACGCGCTCGGGCAGCTCGAGGTAGCGCTCGTCGAACGTGCCGGTGATCACCGTGGGCCACTCGACGAGGTGCACGACCTCGGCGAGCACGCCCGCGGGATCCTGCCACTCGCCACCGAGCTCACCGGCCGCGGCGGCCAACCCCTGCTCGATCGCCACGCGCCGCACGCGCTGGTCGACGATGACCTTGCCCGCCTTGAGCGTCGTGCCATAGACGTCGGCCTCGGCCAGCGCGACCTCGCGCTCCGCGCCGAGGAACCGGTGCGTGCGCGTCGTGCGCCCGCTCGTGACGCCGAAGCAGTCGTACTCGAGCGCGTGCGCACCGTGGAGCGTGGCCATCCAGCGGATCGGGCGCACGAAGCGGTAGGGGCTCGAGCCCCAGCGCATCGGCTTGGCGAACTGCAGCTTGGTCAGGATCTGCTCCGCGAGCGCCGGCCACACGTCTTCGATCGTGGCCTCGGGCGTGTGCCGCTCGACGTACACGACGCCGCGATCGGCATCGACCTCGAGCTCGGTGACCGCGAAGCCGTTCTTCTCGGCGAAGCCGATCGCAGCGCGGGTCGGGGCCGCCGCCACGTCGCCGCCCTCGAACGCGATCTTCACGGGCGGGCCGTCGACGCGTTCGTTGAGCTCGGGCTGCGTCGGCTGGGCCTCGACCACCACCGCGAAACGGCGGGGGCCGACCCACACGAGCGGCTCGGCATCCTCGACATTGATGCGTGCGCCGACCAGTGCCTGGTGCACCAGGGCGGGGAGCTGTCGCTCGATGGCGTCACAGGCCCAGGCGGGGAGCTCCTCGCAGCCGACTTCCCAGAGCAGCGTTCGATCTTCAGACATGGGCCGGAACCTCCACGTTGGCGCCTGCGGATGCCGGGGCACCGCCGGCCCGCTCGGCCTGCACCTCGAGGTAGAGCTCACACGTCGTGCGCGCGAGGTTGCGCACACGCTGGATGTAGCTCGTGCGGTCGGTCACGCTGATCGCTCCCCGTGCATCGAGGAGGTTGAAGGCGTGCGAGCACTTGAGGACGTAGTCGTAGGCGGCGATCGGCACGCGCGCGTCGAGGCAGCGCTGGCACTCGGCCTCGTACTCGACGAAGTGGCGCTGCTGCATCGAGACGTCAGCGACCTCGTAGTTGTGGATCGACCACTGGCGCTCGTTCTCCTGGTAGACGTCGCCGTAGGTGAAGCCAGGCGCCCAGTCGATGTCGAACATCGACTCCTTGTCCTGCAGGAACATCGCGATGCGCTCGACGCCGTAGGTGATCTCGACCGAGATCGGGTCGAGGTCGATGCCGCCGGCCTGCTGGAAGTAGGTGAACTGCGTGATCTCCATGCCGTCGCACCAGACCTCCCAGCCAGTGCCCCAGGCGCCGAGGGTCGGACCCTCCCAGTTGTCCTCCACGAAGCGGATGTCGTGCTGCGACGGGTCGATGCCGATCGCCTTGAGGCTCTCCAGGTACTGCTCCTGGATGTCGTCGGGGCTCGGCTTGATGAGCACCTGGTACTGGAAGTAGTGCTGCGAACGGAAGGGGTTCTCGCCGTAGCGGCCGTCGGCGGGGCGCGACGAGGGCTCGATGTACGCGGTCTTCCACGGCTTCGGCCCGAGGCTGCGCAACAGGGTCGCCGGGTTGAACGTGCCCGCGCCGACCTCCGTGTGGTACGGCTGCATGATGACGCAGCCGTAGTCAGACCAGAACTGCTGCAGTCGCGCCAGCATCTCCTGCAGGTACAGGGGCCGGACGGCGTCGGAATCACTCACGGGAACTGCCTCATTCGCTTCGGTGGCACGCAGGGGTCAATCCTACACGTGCTGTTGCGGGGGAGCCGTGGGCGCAGCGGGGCGACGAGTCGCCGAGCGTCGAGCCAGTCCCGCATCCGGGAGTGACGCGGCACTCGGTGCGGGCGGTGTCACCGCCGCGTGTCACGGTCGGGGTGTCACGGGCGGGTGTCACGGTCGGGCGTCACGGCCGGGCGTCACGATCGGGCGTCAGCGGAGCGGCGCGCAGCGCCTGACGCCCTTCAGGACCCGCGCCGGCGCATTGCCGCTGACCACCATGCCGCTGCCGAGCAGGGTCGCCGGTCGGTCGCCCCGCGAGAACTGGGCCGCAACCGTCGCAGTCGCGGCTTGGCTCGCGTCGCTCGAGACCGCCAGCACGGCGCCCGACGTGCGCTCCCCCCACTGCGCGGCGACGCCGTGGGCTGGCGGCATGGTTGCGAACCCGAGCGCTTCGATGCAGCTCGCGAAGCCGGCCCCTGACGTCACGGTCTGCGCCTGCGCCCGGTCGTCGCGCGAGGTCGCGGTGGTCTCGGTCGCGCCGGCCTTCGCGCCCTTCGCGCCCTTCGTGTCTGAGCTCGACGACCCCGAGCCGCCCTTCGATTCGGTGGAGCCGCAGGCGGCGAGGAGCAGGCTTGACGTGAGCAGCAGGGCGAGCGCGATCAGGCGGAAAGGCATGCGGAAGACCCTACAGGGGCCGACGCACGCTGACGCCCGCGTGGGCCCGCGCGGTGCCGGCGACGATGTCGGTGCGCAGGGCGCGCAGGGTCGGCGCGTCGGCGCGGTCGGTGAGGTCGCGGGCGGCGATGTCGGCCAGGGAGTCGCGGAGCAGCTCCACCGCAGCCCCGTGGGTCGCCGCCGCGAGGAACGCGTCGTCGGCGATGCGGCAGGTGCTGCAGACCACCCCGCCGTCGGCGGCGCTGTAGGCGACGATGCCGACCGCATTCCCGCAGCGCACGCAGCTGCCGAGTTGGGGCGTGAGCCCGATCGCGTGCAGGAGCTTGAGCTCGAAGGCTGCGAGCAGTGCGGTGCCGCGCGCCTCGATGGTGGGCGCGTCGGCGGCGGCTGCGTCGAGGTGCCCGAGGAAGCTGCGCAGGAGGTGGTGCATGGCGTCGTTCGGTTCGCCGTCGGCGGCGAGCTTGGCAACGAGGTCGAGGGCCGCGGCGCCCACCTGCTGCGCCTGCCAGCTGGACCGCAGGTGCTCGTGGGCGTCGATGATCTCGACGTTGCGCACCGTCGCGAGGTCGCTTCGCGTGGCGATGAGCTGGAGCTGCACCACGAGGAACGGTTCGAGGCGCGCGCCGAGCCGGCTGCGCGGCTTGCGTGCGCCCTTGGCGATCACGCCCCGCTTGCCCTCACCGCGTGCGTGCACGTGGGCGATCAGGTCGGCCTCGCCGTAGCGCAGCGTGCGCAGCACGACTGCTTCGATGGCGTCGGCCGCAGCCACTCAGGCGACGGTGGCCAGCCGCGTGGTGGTGCGGGTCACGCCGTTGGCGGTGATGGTGATGATGACCTTCGCGCGGGTGCCCGACGTCACGCCGAGGTAGGGGTAGCAGTAGACCTTGAAGGCGTCCCACGACGCGATGCGCGTGCGCTTGCGGGTGCCGGTGAGCAGCCTGTCGAGGCAGGTCACGCGGCCGTGCAGGATGCGAACGCGCAGCTTGTACTTCGCGGCATTGGTGCGCAGCTGCACCACCCCGGTCGTGCCCTTGCGTGCGGCCGTCAGCCGCACGCGCGGCGGCGCGACCTGCGGCTTGACCCTGATCACGCGCGGGTCGGTGCCGGCAGGGGCGCCGCCGGTGGTGCCGACGACGCGCCAGTACCAGGTGCCGGCGAAGAGCTGCAGGGCGGTGCCCGGCGTGAAGGTCGTCGAGCCGGCGGTGATGCCCTGGTCGATGACGGGTGCGACGAGCTTGTTCGTGACCGGATCGATCGCGGGGTTGGCTGCGACCTGCAGCGACGACACGCTCGAGTCACCGTCGGTGGCCCAGCTGAAGACCGGGTTCGAGCGCAGGGTCCCGGTGTCGGCGGCGGGCGCGACCGGCGTGATCGCGGCTTCGGCGGATGCGGCGCAGGTCAGTGCCGTGGCGAGGGCGCAGGCCAGTGCGGCGACGTGCAGGAGGGCTGAGGTCGTTCGGGGAAGGCGAACCATGCCTGCACCTTATCGAACGGGTCGAGCCGTGCCTCCGTCGCGCCAAACCAGCACGGCCTGGCGACCGGTCACGCCAGCGTCGCCGCGGTGTGAGAACAGGCGCTGCTGCGGGTCACAGCGCGTGCAGACCGCGATCTCGTCGACCTCCACCCCGAGCGCCTCGAGCCGCCGCCGGGCGTCGGCCGGTGCGTCGAGGTGCGGTCGCCGGCCATCGGGGCGCACGAGGCTGGATGCGGGAAACCGCGCCGCGACCTCCTCCCCGACCTCGAGACAGCAGGCGCGCAGGGCGGGCCCGATCACGGCGCGCGGCGGTTCGTCGCCGATCGCCACGGCGCTGCCCGCAGCCCGC
>JAOPYW010000280.1 GCA_025964405.1 Thermoleophilia bacterium
CCCGCTCATCGTGCGCCGCAGGCGACGTACCCACGAGCTCAACCAGGTCGCGCGCCGCCTCGGGTTCGGCCCGAACGGCAGCGTTGAGCGCCCACGCCACCGGGGTCGGTTTTGCCAGACCCTTCACCGCGTCGGCGAGCGGACGATTCCCGCCGGCGCGCAGCTCCTGCACCCGCGCGTTGCGCGCCGCCACGAAGTCGGCGCGCGGCACCGCATGAAGCTCCGCAGCGATGTCGTGCAGGTCGGCCATGGCAGCCTCCTCATGCCCGGAGCCTCCGTCAGACAACGGTTCGAAGAGCGATTCGCCCGCGAAAACATCTTGACGTTGGACCCATTCGATGGCCAACTGGGCTTATGGCATTCCCCCGCTCCTCGCCACGTCTCCTGCTCGCCCTGCTCGCAATCGGCCTCGCGCTGCTGCTGCCCGCTCGATCACACGCCGCGACCGTGCCGACCTTCTCGCCCGAACGCCTCACCGACTGCGGCGGTTGGCGCGGCGGAGGCCAGCGCGATGCAGCCGGCAACCTCTACCTCCCGTGCGCGACCGACGCCGTCCTGCGGCGCCCGAGCATCCGCATCTACGCACCCGACGGCTCCCTCGCCCGCTCGGTCGCCGTCCCCACCATCCCGGGCGGGTCGAGGAGCGACCTCACCGACGTCGCGCCCTCCCCCGACGGCCGCTACCTCTACGCCGCGCAGGACGCCACCAAGAACTACGTGCGCTTCGTCCGCCAGGCCGACGGCTCCTACGCCTTCGACGCAGGGTTCCGGTTCGGGCAGTTCGCCTACGGCGTGATGAAGGATCCCCACGGCGAGTTCATCGCCACCGACGGACGCGGCGAGGTCTACATCGCCAACGGCACGTGGGTGCCCGGCGCCTTCGCCGCCCCGACCATCGTGCTCCACTACGCCGCCGACGGCACCTACCTCGGTCGCTTCGGCGAATACGCCGGGGGCTCGCGCACGCTCGGCGACTTCTACTGGATGCTCGGCGACCTCGCGCCCACGCCTGACGGCATGTCGGTCTACACGACCGAGGTCGGCAACAACCGGGTCCAGCGCTGGGATCGCAACTTCGACGGTTCCTTCACCGCCCGCGTCGCCTACGGCAACACCGCCGCCGACGACCAGGCCGACGATCCGAACCAGGCCGGCGACCAGTCGCGCACCACGGTCTGCGACCAGCCCGGTAAGTTCGGCGCTCCCTACGCAACGGCGCTCGACACGGCCAACAACGTCTACGTCATGAGCACCAACTGCTGGCTTGGTGGGAAGACCCAGATCGGTCGCCTCGACATCGCCACCGGCACCTGGTCGATCATCAACGGGCCCAAGTACGGCAACAACCAGTCGCACGAGCTCGCGATCGACGCCCGCGGTGACATCTTCATGGCGTCGGTCGACACCACGCTCCGCGCCACCGGTGTCGCACCCGCGCCCGTGCCCGTGCCACCGCTGCCCACGCCGCAGCCCGCGGCCGACGTCACCGCGCCCGAGCTCAGCTCCGCAACCCTGCCCGCGACCACTGCCGCCCGCACCGTGACGCTCGCGCTCGCCGCGACCGACGCCGTGGGCGTCACCCAGCTCCGCATGGCGCAGGCCGGCGCCGACATCACCGCCGCACCCTGGGTCGCCTATGCCGCGCAGGTCTCGGTGGAGCTGGGCGCAGCCGACGGCCCCACCACGGTCCGTGTCCAGGTACGCGACGCGGCCGGCAACCTGTCAGCCGTGCTGGCCGCGACGACGATCTACACCGCGCCCGTGGTCGTGCCGCCCGTGGTCGTACCCCCGGTGGTCGTTCCGCCCGTGGTCGCTCCGCCCGTCGTCGTACCGCCCGTGGTTGCGCCGCCCAAGGCGAACCAGGCACCGGTGCTCAATGAAGTGACCCTTCCGAACCCTGCGGTCACGCAGGCGATCACCGTGTCGATCGACGCGGCCGATGACACGGCTGTGACCGAGATGCGCCTTGCGACCGAGGAGGGCGACTGGGGCGGGTGGACGAAGTTCGACGCGGCTGCGTCGTTCACGCTCACCGCCGGCAACGGCGCACGCGGCGTGTTCGTGCAGGTGCGCGACGCCGAGCACCTGGAGTCCAGGTCGCTCTACCGCACGACCGTGGCCGCCGTGCCTGCGGTGGTGGTGCCGCCCGTGGCCGTGCCGCCGGTCGTGGTTCCGCCGGTCGTCGCGCCGCCCGTCGTCGCGCCGCCCGTGGTTGTGCCGCCTGTGGTCGTGCCGCCCGTCGTCGTGCCGCCCGTCGTCGTGCCGCCCGTCGTGGTACCACCCGTGGTGGTGCCGCCCGTCGTGGCGCCGCCGGTACGCGACACCAAGGCTCCCGTGCTCGAGGAACTCACGCTGCCGAAGACGATCGCGACGCGCACGGTGACGGTCTCGACGAAGGCGAGCGACAACGTCGCGGTCACGAGGATGCGCCTCGCGAGCGACAACGGTGTGTGGCAGCCGTGGCAGGACTACGCGGCGGCCACCCCGTGGACAGTCGCTCCCACCGCCATGGTGAAGGGTGTGTTCGTGCAGGTGCGCGACGCGGCGGGCAACGAGTCGAACGTGAAGTACCTGACGACGCTGTGCACGCCCTGCCTCCCCGCCCCGCAGGCCCGTGCCCTGGCCCACCGGACCCGCTCGCTCGCCACGCGGCGGCTCCGCACCGGCAGCGCCCGCCTCGAACTCGTGCGCGCCTCGGCGCTCGGCCACGACTTCGACCTGTCGCAGGACGACCACCGCCGCGACGTGCTCGACTGTGGCGGCGGCTTCGACACCGCACTCGTGCGCCCCGGTGACGTGACACGGCACTGTGAACGCGTCGTCGTCGTGCGCTCCCCGACGATCGCCCCGCCCACCTGACGCGTCATCGCCAAGCGCGCCAGGCCACGATCGACGTTGCCACGAGCACGAGCCAGGTCGCGACCACGCCCACGGCTCCCCATCGCCCCAGCCGCAGTGGCGCCTCGTCGGCGCGCCGACGAGCATCGGCCATGACGGGAGCCGGGATGAGGCGAAGCGCCCAGACGATGCCGAGCGGCACGAGCACCAGGTCGTCGAGGTAGCCCAGCACGGGGATGACATCGGGAATGAGGTCGATCGGGCTCAACGCGTACGCCAGCACCACGGCGGTGACGATGCGGGCGAGACGCGGCGTGCGCGGGTCGCGGTAGGCGATGCCCAGTGCGTGGAGCTCGCGCTTGAGGTCGGCGACCCGCTGCTTCCAGGTGCGGCGGTTCATGCAGGCCGCCCCGGGGCTCGACCGTCGCTCCGGCCGATCGGCTGGCCCCCTGACACGGCGACGAACGGCAACTCGACAACCGGGAAACCGCCGTTGGGATGCACCATGCCGTCACGCACCACCCGCTCCGCCCACAGCCTCGTCGCATGGATCAGCCTCGCCACGCTCGCCGCCATCCTCGCGACCATCGCGTACGTCTCCCTCACCGGCGACACCGAGCACGCCACCACGCCCCTCGCCGCGCGCGCCACCACGCAGCTGGTGCAGCGTGATCGCGAGGTGCGTAGGCGCCAGGCCGACTGGGAGCGCGCACGCAACGAGCGCGCGTTCAGCGAGCAGTACGCGGCGCTCCGCGCAGATGCCCAGGCGTATGCCCGGGCACACGAGCCGCGCCGCCCCCATGCGCCGCACGTCGTGCGCGTCGCACTCTGAAGCCTCAGGCCGATCAGACCGCAGCTGCCGCGACGTCGCCGTCGAGCAGCTCCGCCACGCGCGCCTGCGCCGGCCCCAGGTCGTCGACCTCGAGCGTGATGCGCGTGCGCCGCGCCAACACGTCGTCGACCGTGCGCGCCTGCTCGTAGTCGATCGCCCACACGGCTTCGACGGCGAGGTAGGAACGATCAGGGTGGAGCCGCTGGCCGAGTTCGGGACGCGCCCGCACGAGCTGCGCAAGCGCCGGCACGTTGCTGCCGTGGCGCCGGAGCAGCTGCCGCGCATCCACGCGTGAACAGCCGAACTGCGCCGCGACCTCACCCACCTCGCGCGCGGTCGGGAGCGGGCGGTCACCGTCGAGCGGCAGCCGCGCCGTGACGCACTTCGCCGAGCGCCCGAGCTGCCGCAGCACGTGGTCGAGCGCATCCTCCGCCATCGCGCGGTAGGCGGTGAGCTTGCCACCCGCCACCGTGACCACGCCCGGCTCGTCGACGAGCAGGTGGCGCCGCGAGACGTCCTTCGACGCGTTCGGCTTCGTGCCCTCGATGTCATCGGGGTCGGCCGGCGGCGCGACGAGCGCCCGCAGCCCGGCCCACCCGGTGACGACGTCACTGCGGCGGATCGGATGGCGCAGGAATCCGTTCGCGACGCCCAGCAGCCACGCGATCTCCTCCTCCGTGGGCTCGGGGCTGCGCAGGTCGCCGTCGAACGGCGCATCGGTCGTGCCCACGAAGGCGAGGTCGTCGCCCCACGGCTCGACGAAGATGTTGGAGTTGCCCGTCTGCTCGAAGAACGCGATGCCCGATCCGATGCCCGCGCGGTCGCGCCGCACCGTCAGGTGGATGCCCTTGCTCGGCACCAGCGTGAACGGCGCCGAGCTCACCTCGCCGTCGCGCGAATCGTCGAGCGTGACGTCTGACCAGACGCCGGTGGCGTTGATCACCACGCGTGCGCGCAGCTGCAGCTCCCCCTCGTGGGAGCCGTGCGCGGCTGCGGCCGCAGCTCCGCCGACGACGGCCCCGACGACGCGTCCGCCTTCATGCATGAGTCGCAGCGACGGGGTGCCGTTGACGGCGAGCACGCCGCGCGCGACCGCGCTGCGGAGCACCGTCATCACGAGGCGGGCGTCGTCGGCCGAGCCGTCGTGGTAGTGGTGCGCGCCGCGGAGGCGTCCGCCCCCGGCCTCCGAGTCGAGCGCGATGTTCGGCACGAGCCGCATGAGGTCGGCGACCGAGCGCCACTTGTGGAGGGCCCCCGCCGCCTTGCGGTGACCGAGCGCGTCGTAGAGCCAGAGCCCGGCGCCGATCTTGGCCCGATCGAACGGAAACGGACCACGGCCGTAGGCCGGCAGCAGCATCGAGAGCGGGCGTACGAGGTGGCGCGCATTGCGCTGCAGGCGCACACGTTCACGCAGGCTCTCGCGCACGACGGCGACGTCGCCGTTGGCGAGGTAGCGCAGGCCG
>JAOPYW010000306.1 GCA_025964405.1 Thermoleophilia bacterium
CCTCCTCCCAGCCGAAGAGCGCGATGGTCGCGGCCTCGATGGGCGCGACCTCGCCGGTGGCGGTGGTCGAGAGCACGACGGGCGGGGTGTCGATCGAGAGCTTCATGCGCGAGGCCTACCCCGCGCGCTCGGAAGTTGCACGCACGAACGACTAAGCGCACGACCGCCTGAACGACCGCGCGTCTTCGGGGGAGCGGTGCGCGATAGCATCAACGCATGACCGACGCCGCTGCCGCCCCCACCTCGCCCTTCGCATCGCCCGTGCTCGTGACCGGAGCCCACGGCCAGCTCGGCCGCCACGTGCTCGAGGCCGCAGCCGCGCGCGGGGTCGCCGCGATCGGCGTCGACATCGACGAGCTCGACATCACCGACGCAGCGGCGGTCGACGCGATGCTCGAGCAGCTGCGCCCGAGCGCGATCATCAACTGCGCCGCCTACACCGCCGTCGACAAGGCCGAGGAGCCGAGCGAGCTCGACCTCGCGACGCGCGTCAACGTCGACGGCCCGCGCGTGCTGGCCGAGGCCGCCAAGGCGCATGGCGTGCACCTCGTGCACGTGTCGACGGACTACGTCTTCCCCGGAACGAGCGCCGACGGCTACGCCGAGCACGACCCGACCGGACCGATCAACGTCTACGGCCACACCAAGCTCGACGGCGAGAACGCGATCCGCCAGGTGCTCGGCGAGACCGCCGCGATCGCGCGCACGGCGTGGCTCTTCTCCCGCCAGGCACCCAACTTCGTGCAGGCGATCGCCGGCCTCGCCGAGGGACGCGAGTTCATCGAGGTCGTCGACGACCAGCGCGGCAACCCGACCTGGGCCGGACACCTGGCCGAGGCGCTCGTCACCCTCGCGGTCGAGCGCATCGGCGGCACGCACCATACCGTCGACCAGCCCGAGGCCACGTGGTTCGAGCTGGCGCAGGCGATCGTGGAGGAGCTCGGCCTCGACTGCGAGGTGCGTCCCACCACGAGTGACAAGTTCGTGCGCCCGGCCGCCCGCGCCGCGGTCTCGGTGTTGCGCTCGACCGACCCCGAGACCCCGGCCATGGGCCAGTGGCGCGACGGCGTGCGCGCTTCGCTCGCCGACCGCAAGCTCGCGGCCGCGCAGCAGTAACCTTCCGTTTCTGCAGCCCGCCGTGGGCGCGGCTGCTGCTATCATTTTGGCGAGACCGAGTTCGAACAGCTGGATCCCTCTGCGACAACGAGGGAGACAGAGAACGCCCCGGAGTGCTACCTCCGGGGCGTTTCTTCGTCAACGGCAGGCGCGTAGCGCCAGGATCACCGAGACGAGCACGAGACCGAGTTCGGCCAGCATGGCTCCTCCGTGGTTGTTGGACAACGAGGGGAGGGCGTCGCTGGGTCTCACCGGGCCTCGCGATCACTCTCACGCGGAAGATGTGTCGCGGGGCGCTCGCTCTGTGACGAAGGTGCAACGACGCACGCACGGTCCGTGACGAACGCGCTTCGCTCGCCGACCGCAAGCTCGCGGCCGCGCAGCAGTAACCTTCAGTTCTCGACTTGCGCATCGCGCCGATTGGCCGATGATGGGGCCGTGCCTGTCTCTCGCTCCCCCCGCTTCGCGCTGCTCCTGCTCCTCGCCGCCCTCTGCGCGCTGATCGCCCCGTCGGCCGCGCTCGCCGCGCCCTCGGTGCTCTCGATCAGCGGCGGCATCTCCGACAACTACAAGGCGCGCTACAACGCCGATCCGTCGCAGCCCGAGCGCCGCACGTGGCTCAGCATGGATGCGATCGTGGCCGACGGCGTCACCTGGGCGCCGGCCGCGCCGGGCACCGACCACGCCACCTCATCCGCACTCACGCTCAACGGGAGCGACGGGCGCACCGCGACCCTCACCCTGGGGGTGCAGCGCGGCTCGCTCGGCCTCACCGTGCTGCGCACCGACCGTCCCTCGGCGACCGTCGACCACGTGCGATGGGGCGTGCTCACGACCATCAACGATCCAGACGCGTTGGCGGCGCAGTCGGCGCTCGTGCAGCTGACGATGACCGTGGGCGGCGCGACCCTCGCGACCGGCATCGTCGAGTACCGCCACGAACCGGCGTTCGACGGGCTCACGCCGTCGCACATCGAGTACAACGGTCCGCGCGGACGCTGGTACATCGGGGGCACCCCGCTCCGCACCGACTGGGAGCCCGCGGCGCCAGTCACCGCTCCCCCGGCAATCAACCCCAGCGCGAAGCCGCGCATCGTCAAGCTCACGATGCCCGCCCGTACGAGCAACCGCCGCGTGCCGATCAAGGTGTCGGGCCGCGGGGTCGGGCCGAAGATCACGAGCATCCGCTTCCGGGTGGGCGCGGCGCGCTGGTCGAAGTGGCAGCGCGTGGCCGCGAGCTACCGACTGACACTGCCGGCGCGCAACGCACGCTGGACCGTCGGCGTGCAGCTGCGCGACGCGAACGGCGCGATGTCAGCCGTCGTCAGTCGCGGGGTGCGGTGTAGCTGCGGTTGATGCCTCAGGGCTTAGCGGTGAGCGGCGCGCGCTCTGAGGCCTGACGCCCGAGGAGTGTCTCGCGGGGCGACTCGTCGATGACGCGGGTGAGGCCCCCGCGCAGGGCGATGGTCGGTGCCCAGTCGAGGATCTCCCGCGCCACCGAGATGTCGGGGCGGCGCTGCTGCGGGTCGTCGACCGGCAGCTCCTCCTTGACGATCTGGCTGCGCGATCCGAGCAGCT
>JAOPYW010000347.1 GCA_025964405.1 Thermoleophilia bacterium
TCGGGCATCTCCGACATCGGGGAGTTCCTCGGGGCCGGCACCGCCAGCGTGCAGATGGGCGTCGACACCGGCGACAAGGGCCTGCTCATGGGTACCTCGGCCGGCAGCGTCAAGCGCACCCCCAAGGCCCCGACCCCGATCGGCGAATCCCGCAAGGGGGGAGCGGTGCGCAAGGCCGGTGGCACCGCCATCATCACCCTCAGCGACGAGGAGCGACACGCGAAGCTCGTCGACCTCGAGGAGCGCATGATGGCCGCGGCCGAGGAGCTGCGCTTCGAGGAGGCCGCCAAGCTCCGCGACGAGATCCGCAAGCTACACGCGGCCGGCGTCTGAGCGACTTCTTGGTCGAGGTGCAGGAGTCGTGCTGCGGGGGGAGAACTCCGCACGTATGACGGCGACCAAGTCACAGTCACTGATCCTCATCGCGATCATCGCGTTGTTCCTGTACTGGGTCGTGCAGGACCCGGTCGGTGCGGCCGCCATGATCCGCTCCATCTTCGAGTGGATCCTCGGTGCCCTGCGCCTCATCGCCGAGCGCGTCGTGCAGTTCCTCAGCGCGCTGACCTAGGAGGTCGTTCGTGAAGTCGCTCACGAGCTACCTCGGCGAACAGGAGACCACGCTCCTTGCCGTTCGCCAGCACCCACTCGCGCTCACACGCGCGGCGCGGGAGATGGCCACGTTCGTCATCCCGCTCCTCATCACGGCCTGGGGCCTCGCCGGCGTGCAGCTCCTTCGTGGTCCCGTCGCCGACTGGGGCGTGCGCCTCTGCTTCGCGCTCGTGCTCGGGTTCGTGCTGCGCATGGCCTGGCGGGTGCTGCAGTGGGAGTTCGAGCGCGTCGTCATCACCGATGAGAAGGTCATCCACATCGAGGGCGTGCTCCAGCGCCGCATCGCGTCGACGCCGCTCGCGAAGGTCTCCGAATTCACCGTGCGCCAGCCGCTGCTCGGCCGCATCTTCGGCTACGGCCGGCTGGTTGTCGACGTGCCCGGTGGGCGCGACCAGGCGCTCCACGGCCTCAACTTCATCCCTGATCCCGCGGGCGTCTATCGCATGGTCTCCGACCTCGGACGCCGTGGGCGCGCGAAGGAGGGCGGCGGCTCGGCCGCTCCGGTGCAGCTGACGGGGAGCGGTGCGCTCGTCGAGGCCCAGCCCACGAGCGACATGCCGACGATGTTCATCGACCATCTCCCCGACGACGCGAGCGGCGGGGGTGCCCGGGATCCGTGGCGCCCGACACTCGACCCCGACGACGCCGACCACACGATCCAGATCCCGCGCGTGCAGTAGCCGCGTGCGTCGGGTCAGAGCGCGGGCGCGACGACCAAGAACCGGACGCCGGCGCGATAGGTGCCCGGAGGTTGCGAACCGACGAGCCGCGCGCCGAACCGGAGCGAGACGGAGCCGGTCGAACCCGAGGAGGTCGCCGCGATGCGCGACGTGGGCACGGCGAGCGAGCCAGGGATGGCGCGCCACGGGTCGGTGTCGACCGCCGTGCAGGTAGCGTTGCCGTCAACGGTCCAGGTGGGTGTCGTGCCGGCCTGCGCGCGGAGGCAGGCTCCGAACGACCCCGACGCGCCGCCCGCCCAGTCGGCTGTCGTCGTCGCGTAGTCGGCCACGGTGTCGGCGGCGTAGCGCACGGCCATGGGTTGGTTGACGCCCCCGATGCGGGTCATGCCGGTGATGAGCACACCACCGTCATACATGGCGATGCGGCGCGGGCGCACCTCGGTGGCGCCCGCCACCGTGAACTGGTCCTCGCCGTCGCCCGAGAACGTCGGGTCGAGCGTGCCGCTCGTCGTGTAGCGGCGGATGTCGCCGGTCTCCACGCCGGTGATGGTGCCCATCGTCAGCACGACCAGGCGACCGGTGTCGTCGAACGTGACGCCGCCGTAGGACTGGTTGCTCGAGCCGATGTCGAACACGATCGGCGCACCGCCGTTGAACGCCCCCTGCACGGCGCCGGTCGAGGTGATGCGCGCGACGAACAGGTCGGTGACCGCGGCCGTTCCCGTCGTGCCGACGTAGGCGATGCTGTCGTCGGAACCCAGCGCGAAACCCAGGGGCTTGTCCTGCGTCGCGATGTCGATCTGCCGGAAGCCGGTGCCGTTGAAGGCCGTGTCGAGGGAGCCCGACGGCGTGATCCGCGCCACGTAGGCGTCGTGGTACGTGTTGCCGGTGCCGTTCCACTGGCCATCACCCACGGTGCCTGCGATGACCAGGCGGTCGCGCGAGTCGAGGAAGCCGCGGATGGCGTAGTCGTCGTCGCTCGGCGTTCCGACCTGGAGGATCGAGATGCCGCCCGAGCCGAAGGTCGGATCGAGCGCGCCCGTCGACTGCAGCTGCACCACCGTCGTCTCGAAGTTCCCGTAGGTGAGGTTGTGGCGGTGACCGATCAGGATGATGCGCCCGTCGGGCCTGACCACGATGTCGTAGACGATGTCGGTCACGGTGCTGGCGGCGACGTACACGCGTCCACCGGTGCCGAACGTGGTGTCGAGCGAGCCGTCGCTGAGGAGCCGCGTCACCGCCATGTCGTTGCCCGTCCCGGTGGCGGGATTGGAGTAGCCGCCGAGGAGGATCTTGCCGTCGGCCTGCAGCGCGACCGCGAAGGTCGCGGAGGTTCCCGATCCCATCGCGACGGAAGCCAGGCCGGCGGCGCCGAATCCTGTGTCGACCGAGCCGTCGGCGTTGAGGCGGGTCGCGTAGAACGGTTCTCCGGCGCCCTGGGTGCGGTACGTGGCCATGAGCACCTTGCCGTCGGGTTGGGCGACCATGTTGTAGGACGAGGAGCTCACCGCCCCGGCCGGCGACGTGGCGACGCCTGCGGTGCCATAGGTCATGTCGCGCGCTCCCGACGGAGCGGATGCCAGGGCGCGCCCCGTGCCGTCGCTCTGCTGCACGTGCAGGCTCGCGGTGTCGTTGCTCGACCCGAACGTGATGGTGCAGTCGTTCGACGTGATCGTCGATGACCCGGGCTGCAGGGCGCCGAAGTCGATCGCGCTGGTGGTGCAGGCCGACGCGTCGAGGGTCGTGGAGCTGACGATGGTCGCGTTGATGGTCAGCGAACTGCTGGCGCCGGCAGCAGGACGGGTCGCGAGGTACGCGAAGGCGACGACCAAGCAGGCCGCGGCGACGAGGGTGGTGCTCCGTGTCATACGCATGCGCACGTGGAGTAGAACGGCAGTAGCGGAACCAACCTTGATCCAGCCGACCGATCCGCCCGTCGACCGCGTCGGAAGGTGGTCACGGACGCGTCGATGTGCCCGTCGTCGGCACGGGAGGGATCGGTCGGAACCGTTCGTTCAGAACATCGTCGGAAACGACAGGGCGCATCTCACCGAGACTCAGGAGAGCGCACGAGTCACGGGTCGGGGGATCCGCGTGCACAGGGCAAGCTAGGGGGAACAGCATGGGCATCTCGAGCCTGGGCCAGGAAGCGCGCGCGCTGACGCGTGCCGTGACGACCACCGTGCACGACGCACCGACCGCGGGGACGGGGTTCGCGAAGCTCCGCGACGCCGCCGGCATGGTGCGTGTGCGGGATGCTGCCGGGCGTGTCACCAATGGCATGCCGAGCGATCCGCTCTGGCACCAGAAGACGCCGATCTACCAGGTGTACACGCGCACCTTCGCCGACGGGCTCGGCACGGGCACCGGTAACTTCAAGGGCCTCACCGACAAGCTCGACCACCTGCAGTACATGCGCCAGAAGGCCGTCTGGATCAGCCCGCACAATCCGTCGGGCGGCAAGGACATGGGCTACGACATCACCGACTACAACAAGGTGAGCCGTGCCTTCGGATCACGGCCGGAGCTCGTCGACCCCGTCGCGGCCGCCAAGCTCCCGCCGGCAGAGCTCGCTGCGTACGACGCGAGCTTGATGAAGGATTTCGAGGGCTTCGTCGATGCGGCGCACGACCGCGGTATCCGCGTCGTCACCGAGATGGTGATGAACCACACGTCGAACAAGCACCAGTGGTTCCTCGACGATGCCGCGAAGGCCGCCGGCATCGTCAAGCACCAGGGGCGCGAGGCCGCCCAGAAGTGGGCGCTCACCAAGGGCGATGAAGGGCCCATGTACGTCTGGGACTTCACGCGCACGAAGGCCGAAGGCATGCCCGACAAGTGGAGTGACGTGCGCGTCATCTTCAACGACCTCGAGGAAGGCAACTGGGCCTACGACGACACGGCCAAGGGGTGGTACTGGCACCGCTTCTTCTCGGAGCAGCCCGACCTCAACTGGGACAACCCGCGCGTCGGCACCGAGATGAAGCGGGTCGTCGACTTCTGGATGGACAAGGGCGTCGACGGCATCCGCTTCGACGCGGTGCCCTACCTGCACCAGGGCACGCGCGAAGCCCACGGCATGACGTACTACGGCGAGAACATGACCGCCACGCATGACGTGATCAAGGATTTCCGCCGCCACATCGACACCAAGTACGCCGACCGCATCACGCTGGGCGAAGCGAACATGGATGCGAAGGCGACCCGCGAGTACTTCGGCCACGGCGATGAATCCAACGCGCTCTTCGACTTCCCCACGATGCCGCGTGTCTACGAGGGCCTCCTCGCGCGCGACAAGGCGCCGATCCTCGCGGCGCAGGAGACGGCCAAGGGGATCCCCGAGAACGCGGCGTGGTGGCGGTTCCTGCGCAACCACGACGAACTGACGCTCGAGAAGGTGTCTCCCGAGACCCGCGAGGCGCTCTGGAAGACCTTCACGGAGGGCGACGCCGCACGCGGCATCTCGGCCGACCCCGAGGCGCGCATCAACCTGGGCATGCGCGTCCGCATGGCCGATGCCGTCGGCCACGACGACAACCCCGCGCTCAAGCGCAAGGCGATGGAAGCGCTGTTCTCGCTCCACTACTCCCAGTCGGGTACGCCGATCCTCTACAACGGCGACGAGATCGGGCAGGGCGCGATCCGCGGCAAGAACCTGGTCGACCGTGAGCGCGTGCGCAACACCATGCAGTGGGATGCGTCGGCGCACCACGGCTTCTCGAGTGGAAACCACGTCTCCGAGCCGATCCAGGATGCGGCCGAGGGTGCGCAGCTCGTCAACGTCGCGGCGCAGAAGGCCGATCCGAACTCGCTCATGAACCGCACGCGCGACATGCTGCTCGCTCGTGAGACCAGTGTCGCGCTCCAGAGTGGTGCCACGGAGACGGCAGTGCAGACGAGCGCGAAGGAGCTGCTCGCGTTCGAGCGTTCGACGCCGGGTGAGCGCATCATCTCGATGGTGAACCTGTCGCCCGAACGCACGAGGAGCACGCTCGACGTGCAGGTGCCGGAGGGGTGGAAGGTCGAGCGCCTCCACGGCAGCCGCGACTTCGACGTCTCGAAGGGCGTGCCGAGTTCGGTGGAGCTCGACCCCTACGAGTACCAGTGGCTCCGCCTGACGCCTCCGGAGGCCGCGACCACGGCGACCGTCGGCGGGCTACCGTCAGCACGGGGTGCATCGTCGGCCGCCGGGCTCGCCCTGGCCGGGGCGGGGGTCGC
>JAOPYW010000090.1 GCA_025964405.1 Thermoleophilia bacterium
TCGATGAGGCTCAGGACCGCCTTGCCACTTTGGAAGACTTCTGGCGGATCACTCCGTTGACACCGGCGGACGAACGATAGCGCGGACAGCCGACTGTCACGCACGCTCAGATATGCGTGCGTGGCTACTGGAGCCACACGCACCCGAGATGACGTCTCACTCCCACGCGTCGGGCACGGCCGTGTCGTCCAGCTCGAAGCGCGTGATCGCCGCGATCTGACCCATGTCGGTCAGGCGCTGGAACTCGCGTGAGTCGAGGCCCATGTCGCCCTCCTCGTGTCGGAGCACGGTGACGATCTTCGACCCGGCGCGCACGGCCGACTCGATCGCAGCCTCGACCACGTCGGCTGCGGGTCGCATGCGGCGCCCGTGCACGGGGCAGGCCGAGCTGCCCGGGGCGAGCCAGTCGCCGTGGTCACAGATCGCGCCCGGGCGCCGGAACCCCTCCGCGATCAGCACCGTGTCGACGCGCTGCTCGTTGAGCGCGCGCAGGGTGGCGTCGATGCCGAGCGCCGCGCGGCGGTTCTGGCCGGCGTTCTGCTCGAGGATCGACAGCGCCCGCAGCATGCCGTCGCGCTCGTAGGCGGTGATGCACTCCTTGGCCCGGGCCACGATCTCCGACGTCTCGGCGTTCTCGACGTCGCACGAGATCCAGCGCACGAAGTCGCGCTTCGACTGGTCGGGCATCGATCCCTGGATGTAGGCGTGCAGCTCGTCGGGCGCCGCGACCAGCAGGTGCTGCCACTGCCCGCCCTGGTGGAGCTGCTCGACGAGCGCGAGCGTCTCGCGGATGTGGCGCTGCGCCTGCTCCTCGATGTTGCGCTCGAAGCGCGCCTGCGACCAGCCGCCCATCGAGTGCTGGCCCTCGACGTCGTCGGTGAAGCGTGTGAGCTCCTCGAAGGCCCCGCTGTCACCGAGCAGGATCCGCGTCGAGCGCCGGTTCACGAGCAGCACGCACCAGCGGTCACCGGGCAGCGCCTCGACGAGCGGACGCACGTGCACGGAGCTGTCGAACGCCACGTGCTGGTCGACGACGCAGGGCAGCTTGACGATGGTGGCCTCGGCCGGGTCGCTCGAGTAGACGAGCAGGCCACGCGCGCCGTCGATGTCGTGGTGGCCGAGCGCGAACGCACGCCGCAGGTCGGCGAGCAGCTCCCCCCATGAGGAGTCGGGAGCGGTGCGTGCAGCTTCGTCG
Source organism: Thermoleophilia bacterium (assembly GCA_025964405.1). Lineage (GTDB taxonomy): Bacteria > Actinomycetota > Thermoleophilia > Gaiellales > SKUG01 > JAGQUL01. The sequence continues at coordinate 1,196 of JAOPYW010000090.1, forward strand.
AGCGCGGAGGCGATGCAGGCGGCGCGGTCGGGAACCGTCGCGAACTCCATCGGGTCGAGGTCGACGTACATCGACATCCAGGTCGAACGCTCGTGGTCGAGGCTCGCGTCGGCGAGTTCACGCGCGAGCAGCTGCAGGTTGCGGTTGCCGGTCGCCTCGATCGTGGTCACGTTCGCCATGGGGAGTGCTCCTTCGTTCAGTGCAGTGCGGTGCGGGTGGTGCGGATTCTCGATGGGGAATGAGTTCCCCGGCGAGTCACCCGTTAGCCATGCGCGAGCCGAGTAATCGCGAGGCCGCTTCAGATTGCAACGACCGACGCGTTGGGGCGACGCGAAGGCGCTGCGCGGCGGCCTATACTTTCGGCATGAGCGACGCGCCTGAGACGAATCCCGCACCGAAGCCGGTGCAGCCGACCAACCGCTTCATCGCGGCGCCGTCGAGCGACGAGCTCGGCGCGTGGGGCGATCCGACCGACATGGCCGACCGCCGAGCCTTCGAGCACGCGCGCCGGGAGCAGCTCGACGCGCGCCCGCCGCACCACTGACGCGCTCCGCGCGCCGCAGCGCGCGGTCGTTCAGTCGCGGCCGTAGCCGAGCGCCGCAGCACCCAGGCCGGTGATGACCGTGGCCGCGAAGCCCCCGATGAGGGCACCCCGCACGGCGCCTCCGGCGAGCGTGCCGACGTGCGCCGTTGCCTTCGCGCCGGCGGATCCTGCGTGCACGATCGGCTCGAGCACCTGCTTCCAGCGGGTGTTGATCAAACGCGCGCCGATCACGCCACCCGCAACGGCGCCGCCCGTGAGGCCGATCGCCATCGCGGGTTCGGCAGGGGAGCCGTCGTAGGCCTTGGCGTACAACGACGCGATGGTGGCTGTAGCAGCGGCGCCCAATACGATCGGGATGCCGCGGCCGTTCAGGTAGAGGCCGCGCTGGCCCTGTGCATGCACGAGGGTCTGGGTGGCGGCGAACTCCAGCCCGAGCGCCGCGGTGGTGGCCGCAGCGGTGCCGATCACGATCGCCTTGCCCGTGCCGTTGGAATGCTCGGTGCGCTTGGGCGCCGCGGACGCGGATGCGCGCGGGCCTGTAATGGCAACTGACATGAAGTCTCCCGTCCCGGAGCAGCGTCCCGGCTGCCCTCTCCGTACTATCGGGGCGCGCGACCGGTTCGTTGCGCAGGAGGGCCTCCCCCCTGACAACCCGCGCACCCCGTGGTTCAGTGGAGGGGCGTGTCGCACGCCGACAGCTCCACCCAAGCGACGCGCGCTGATGCCAGAAGGGGAATCGCCGTGGGTCTTGAGGGAATCATCCGGGGAGCCGGGAGCGTCGTCGCACATCTCGACGACGCCGGGCCACGCGTCGTCGACGACGTCGCGAACGCCGCCACGAAGGGCCTGACCGCCGCCGATTCGGCGACCGCGTTCATGCCCGCGCTGAGCGCTGCCGACCAGGCAGCTGCCGCGAAGGCCGACCTGCTCGCCGACTTCATGAAGCACGCGGTGAACGGGGCCGCGCGCCCGTCGATGAGCGCCCCGCCGGCCAGCGAGCTGGTGCGCGGCGTGAAGGGCATCGCGAAGCTCGTGAAGGAGCGCGCGGCGCGAGTCGACGACGCCATCCACTACGTCAAGAACGACGGCAAGTTCGGGGGAGCCGAGCGCAATCCCGACGTGTTCTTCCACAAGCCGACGGGCGACCTGTATCCCGTCGATGCGCGCACGGGCGCGGCCGGGCCTGACTCGTTCGGCAACCTGCTCGAGGCGCTGCGCGACATGCCGGCCCGCTGGCCGAACTAGTCGTCGAACGACCAGCGCCAGGAGAGCCCACCGCGCGATTCGAAGGTCAGCTGGCGCACGACGCCGTAGCCCTCGACCGGGCAGGTGATGGCGGCGCCGGCCTGGGTCGGCAGGGCGCGCGTGCAGCGCACCGTCGCGTCGTAGTGGTCGGCCCGGAACTGGCGGTTCGTGTATCGGTTGAGCACGCTCGGGTCGATGTGCGCGGTGGCGAGGTTGAAGGCGACGAGCACCGCGACCGGCATGAGCACGCAGAACGCGCCGGCGACCAGCGGCGTGAGCGCGCGGCGCCACGATCGATCGACGCCGAGGGGGCGCACGGGGAGGTCGATGCCGGCGGCCCCGGCGCGCGTGGCGAGGGCCTCGGCCACGATCGCGGGATCCACCCCCGGCGACGGGAGGACGATCGAGCGCTCGCGACCGCGACGACCGACGGTGAGTTCGACCCGCACCTGCGTCGCTCGAGCCCGGGGGCGCCACGGGCGACGCACGCCGGTGAGGCCGACGCTGCGCATGTCGCTCCACGCCACCCGACGCGTTCGCAGCAGCGAGCGGGCCACGATGCCGTCACCCCGCAACGTGAGCGACGGCCAGCGCACGAACTCAACGAGCGTGGGCGCGAGCAGCTGCACCCCGATGATCATCTGCAGGATGTGCGAGTGGGCGTCGTGCTCGTCGCGTATCGGGCCGGTGAGGAGCCACGCGCAGATCGCGAACGCGGGCAGGGAGCGCCACCGGGAGCGCTGGTAGCGGATCGTGGTGGTCGTCGGGTCGGGCATGGAGGGACCAGACGCCGCACACGCCCTCGCCTTGCGTGCGCGAGCAGAACGCGCATTCGCCTTCAGTTCGCGGGCGATTACGCCGATGTAACGTGATGCGTCGCTTCGCTCACCCTGCCTTCTGGGTCGCGCTCATCGCGGCCACGTCGATCTCAGTCGTTGCGATGATGCCTGACCGCGGCCAGGCGGTCGGTGCGTCGGTCAACATCACCGCCAACGTCGTCTCGCAGACGACCTTCTCGCCGGCCGGGTGTCCGACCGCGGTCGGCGTGACGGGGTTCGGCAACGTCACGCCGGGTGCGACGTACATCACGCCCACCGACTGCACGTTCAGCTTCGGCTCGTCGAACAGCACTTCATCGCTGCGCATCTACCAGCAGGACGGCTCCGACGACGCCATGTGGCGCGGCACCGACGGCACGCTCGACACGGCGTTCGACGGTGACGCAGCCGCGCCCGGCTACCCCGGCAACGGCCTGGTGCGCACGGGCACGAACGCCGAGGCCTACACGGCCGTCACGCAGCCCGACGGCAAGGTCCTCGCGGGGGGCTTCTACAACCTCGCCGACGAGAAGTTCCTCCTCGTGCGGTACAACCGTGACGGCACGCTCGACACCAGCTTCGACGGCGACGCCGCCATGCCGGGGTATCCGGGCAACGGTATCGTCTCCACCAACATCCGCTCGAACGCGGGCGCCGAGCAGGCGTTCGCGATCGCCCTGCAGCCCGACGGCAAGATCGTGGCTGCGGGCCGCGTCGAGGTCGCCGGCGACGACGACATGGCCGTGGTGCGCTACAACGCCGACGGCACGCTCGACACGAGCTTCGACGGCGACCCGACGATGCCCGGTTACCCGGGCAACGGCATGGTCGTGCGCGACATCGCAGGGCAGTTCGACGAGGCGCACGCGGTGGTGGTGCGCCCCGACGGACGCATCGTGCTGGGCGGCACGGGGCTGCGGGCCGGCGCCGCCGACTTCGCGCTCGTGAAGCTCAACGCCGACGGCACCTCCGACCTCGCCTTCGACGGTGACCCCACCATGCCGATCTACCCCGGCAACGGCGAGGTCTCGATGCCGATCGGCGCCGCGGGCGATCGCGGCTACGCGATGGTGCTCCAGCCCGACGGCAATGTCGTGCTCGGCGGCGTCACCGACAACGGTGCGCAGCGCAACCTCGCGATGGCGCGCTTCGCCGCAGACGGCACGCTCGACACGACCTTCGACGGCAGCGCCTCGATGCCCGGCTACCCCGGCAACGGCAAGGTGACGACCGCCTACGGCTCCACCACCGACAACTTCTTCGGCGGGCTCGCGCTGCAGGGCGACGGCAAGCTCGTGCAGAGCGGGTCGCTGCTCGCGGGCACCTCCGCCACGGTCGTCGCGCGCTACAACGCCGACGGCAGCCTCGACACGGCGTTCGACGGCGACACGGCGATGCCCGGCTACCCCGGCGACGGCGTCGTGCGCACCACCATGACGTCGGGGCTGTTCACCACCCACGACGTGCTGCTCACGCCCGACGACCGCATCGTCGTCGTGGCCGACCAGGACGGCGCGTCGGATGGCGTGGTCGTCAACGTGTACCGCTCCGACGGCACGCTCGACACCGGCTTCAGCACCGACGGCAAGGACGTGCTCAACCCGTCGGCTGGCGACGACGCGGGCCGCGGCGTGACGGTCGGCATCGACGGGCGCCTCGTCGTGGTCGGGCACTACAACTCCTCGACGCTGCTCGCCGCGACGTACGACACGGTGCGCATCCCCGACTGGAACTCGGGCGTCAACGACTGGACCACCGCGGCCTTCGCGACCTGCCTCAGCTCCACGACGGGCGGCGCCGGGTGGACGCCCACGGCGGGTTGCCCTGCGGGCACGGCGAGCGCCTGGCACGCGGTGCCCGACAACTCGGGAAGCGCCGCGAACGTGATCGCCACGTCGCCGCTCGGCGTGACGAACACGACCGCGTCGCTGCGCTTCGGGTTCCGCGCGCTGGCGACCCAGCGCCCCGGGCTCTACGTGGCGCCCGTGGTCGTGGAGCTCATCGCTCCCTGATCGAAGGCCGGAGCGTCCGACTCCGCACGTACCCTCCCCGCGCGCATGGCGGATTTCAGCATCAAGGCAATCGACGCGGTCGTCGGCGAGGCGCGCTTCAGCGGCTTCACGTCGAACGACGAGGAGCACCCGCTCCGCCTCAAGCGACGGCTCGCGCTGCGCAACGGGCCGCAGTGGCTCTGGGACGAGCCACTCGACGCGAGCGCCCAGCCGGCGCTCGGCGTGGTCGAGAACATCGCCGCGCAGGCGCTCGAGGCCGGACGCTTCGCACGCCCCAACGCGATCGGCGCCTTTCACGCGGCCGTCGCCAACCGCTACCGCGCCGTGCCCTACCCGACGATCGAGGAGCTGCGCGAGATCAGGCGCGCGCCCCGCTGCAGCGCCCGCCTGCGCGGCGTGACCGTGCAGTTCGACCACGCGTGGCGCGGCGAGGCGCTCACCGCGTACGGCTCGCCGATGCGTCCCGACATCCGGCTCGGCGGCCGCACCGAGGCGCCCGACCTGCCGCCGGCGCTGCACCGCGCGATCCGTTACGCGCACCGGCTCACCTACGTGCACGTCGGGGCGGGGCTGCTCGACGCGGTCGCGCAGTTCGGTCACCACGTGCCGACGCTCGAGGGCGCACTCGCGTCGATCGAGCTGGAGCTCGGGTTCCTCACCGAAGCCTGACCCGGCCCGCGCACGTTTTTCGGTTGCGGCGCGGGGCACCAGCTCCCCATGAGCACTCCGCCCTCCACCCAGGATCCCAGGACGCCCCGCGCGACGGATGCCGCGCCTCCCGAGGATGGCCCGATCGAGGGCGAGACCACGGCCGAGGGCGTCGAAGGCGTTGAGGGCGGCGTGTCGGTCGACCCCGTCGACCACGAGCGTGAACACG
>JAOPYW010000223.1 GCA_025964405.1 Thermoleophilia bacterium
GCTCCCACCGCACAAGCGCAACCTCGGCATGCTCTTTCAGAATTATGCCCTTTTTCCGCACATGACGGTCGCCCAGAACATCGGTTACCCGTTGCGAGAGCGCAAGGTTCCGAAGACCGAGATCGCACAGCGGGTGAGCGCGGTGCTCGAACTGGTGCAGCTCACGGGCCGCGACACGAACTACCCTGCCCAGCTCTCGGGCGGCCAGCAGCAGCGTGTCGCGCTCGCCCGCGCCATTGTATTCAACCCGAGCGCGCTGCTGCTCGACGAGCCGCTCGGCGCGCTTGACCGCAACCTGCGCGCGACGCTGCAGCTCGAGATCCGCCGCATCCACAGGGAGCTCGGCGCCACCTTTGTTTTCGTCACGCACGATCAGGAGGAGGCGATGAACCTTTCAGACCGCATCGCGCTCTTCAAAGACGGCCACATCGAGCAGGTCGGTTCGCCCCTCGACCTCTACAACGCTCCGCGCACTCTCTTCGCCGCCACCTTTATCGGCGACTCGACCGTACTGCGTCTGCCGTCGTTTTCGGGGCTTACCGAGTTGGCATGGGAGGGCCACTCGCTGCGGGGGTTCCCCGGCACCATCTCCGAGTCGGTCAAGACTGGCGCCCCGGCGGCCGTGATCGTTCGGCCGGAGAGTCTCTCTGTGGCGCGGGCAGGCGAAAGCGTTCCCGTCGACGCCAACACCGTGACGGGTTCGGTGCGCGACGTCGAGTTCATGGGCGGCTATCGCACGGTCATCTTATCGCTCGCGAACGGTGCCGCTTCGGGTCGCGCGCGCGTCGCTGCTGCCGACACCCGGTTCGCAGTGGGCGACCCGGTGACGGCCTGGTGGATGCCCGTCGAACAGCGCATCGTGGCCGTCTGATGGCACCTGTTGCCCGCGACGGGTCGACGAAGATCGTCAAGACGTGCAGCCTGGCGCTGACCGGTGAACGGGTCGCCAACCACATCATCACCGATCTCGCCGTCTTCGACGTGACTCCGAACGGCCTGATGCTGCGCGAGCATGCGCCCGGCGGTGAGCGTCGAGCACCTGCGTGCCGTCAACGACGCACTCTCCCTCATCAACCCGGTCTGCGCGAGATGAGCGTGCGATGATCGAGACGGATGTGATCGCTGCCGGTGCCCGCCCGCTGATCGGCAAGCACGTGGGCTCGCTCTCGGGTCTGAGCGCAGCCGAATTGTGCGGCGGGGCGATCCCCGCAGCCCTATGTCGTGGCTCGGGGCAGGGTACGGCCCTCCTGCTGAAGCGATGATCGACATTTCTGCCGTGCTCGGCTGTATCGCGGACGACTTCACAGGCGCGACTGACCTCGCCTCGAACCTGGTGGATCGAGGTTTTCGCACGGCGGTCGTGTTCGGCATTCCGAGCATCCAGAGCCTTGCCGAGCTCGGCGCAGTGGATGCCGTCGTCGTGGCGCTCAAGACGCGAACGGCCGTGGCCCACGAAGCAGTGGCCGAAAGTCGTGAGGCGGCCCGGATGCTCGAACAATTCGGTGCCCGGCAGTTCTATTTCAAATACTGCTCGACGTTCGACAGCACCCCGCATGGCAACATCGGCCCAGTGATCGATGCCCTTGCCGGCGACCTCGGTGTCGACCGCACGATCGTCGTACCCTCGTTTCCCGCGGCCGGCCGCACCGTGTACCAGGGGCACCTTTTCGTACACGACCAGCTTCTTAGCGAGAGCCCGATGCGCGATCATCCGCTTACTCCGATGAGGAACTCGAACCTCGCCGAATTGTTGGCGACACAGTCGGAGAACCGGGTGGTGACGATTGGCCTGGCCGAGGTGCGCGGAGGGCAGGATGCCCTGCGTGCCCTTCTCGAAATGCCTATTCAGGATGCCCAACGCGAGAGTGTCGTAATCGATGCGATCGACGATTCAGACCTCGCCGTCATCGCGGATGCCGCCGCTGGCCTCCGCCTGGTGAGCGGTGCATCCGGCCTCGCCGTCGGCATGTGCGCCCCGCACGCGGCGGCAGGCGTCGACGCCCGAGCCATCCGGGTGTTCCGGGGGCGTCGTGCGGTGCTCGCCGGCAGCGCCTCAGCGGCGACACGTGCGCAGGTCGCCCACGCCGCGACCCTGATCCCGTCGCTCAAACTCGACATCGAGGCGGCGGCAGCCGACCCCGAGGGTTACGCCGACGAGGTATGTGAGTGGGCCGCGGCCGAGTGGGCCGGCGACCCAGACCGCGCCGTGCTGGTCTACTCCTCCGGTTCCCTCGACGACCTGCAGAGTAACGACGACCGGCCCGGCGTGGCCGACCTCATCGAAAGGATTCTCGGTTCGGTCGCCGTGCGCTTCGTCGACGCCGGGGTTCGCCAGCTCGTCATCGCCGGAGGGGAGACGTCAGGCCGCTCGGTATCGATGCTAGGCGTGCGCTCGCTCGTGATCGGTCCGGCCATCGCGCCCGGCGTCGCGTGGAGCGAGGCCCACGGCACGGCCGGCAGCCTCAATCTCGCCCTCAAGTCGGGCAATTTCGGTACCGAAGACTTGTTCACCTCAGCATGGGAGAAATTACAGTGAGCCTCAGTGACACCCCCAACGTCGGGGTCGAAGCCGCTGAACTCGTCCAAGCCGGCCGCGCCCTCGCAGCCCTCGGCCTCAGCCCCGGCTCAAGCGGCAACCTCAGCGTGCGGAACGGCTCCAACATCGTCATGACGCCTACAGGAACCTCCCTCGGCGCCCTCGACGGCGATAACCTCGCCGTCCTCGACCTGGTCGATGGGTACCGGCACGGCGGCAAGCCCTCAAAGGAGTTCCCGCTGCACCGGGCGTTCTACGCCAAGAATCCTGAGTTCACTGCGGTCGTGCATCTGCACTCGCCCTACTCAATGGCTGCCTCGTGCCTCGCGCCGTGGTCGGAACACAGTGCGATTCCGCCCATCTCGCCCTACTTCGTGATGCGCGTGGGCCAGACCCCACTCATTCCGTACGCCCCGCCCGGCGATCCTATGCTCGGCGAGCTGCTGGCGGCAGTGCTTTTCGACTTCAACGCCGCGCTGCTGCGAAACCACGGCCAAATCGTCGCTGCACGATCACTGGCCCAGGCCGTGGACGCGGCGATCGAGCTCGAGGAGGCCTGCCGGCTGACGGTGCTTGTCGGCGCCCAGAATCCCGCGCTACTGACTCCCATTCAGTCTCGTGAGCTGGCACACCGTTTCGGAATGCCCTGGAGCTGAGACTCAACTGGCTGCGCCGTCCTCCCACAGCCGACTTTTTCGGACTTTGTATTGCGGCTGGCCCCCCGATCATCCAGACTGACTACAGATCCGCAGGAGATTGCTTCCGCCGATCCAGCCCGCCGAATCCTACGGCCGGCCCCGCCCCATCAGAGAATGCCGGGCAACCCCTCAGGATCCACCGCTTCCCGCCTCTGCGGCTGTGCCCGGCCCCGGAAGCTGTGCCCACTGAGAGCCCCGGCACATTCCCCGAGAGAGAGACTATGATGATCAAGCGCCACTCGGACGTCGTCCTGGAAGTCACTGCCCACGAACCGGACACCGTCGAAAACGACCTGAACGCCGCCGTAGAGATCGCACGCGAACACGCCATGAAGGAATGCCGACACGGCATCCTTGTTACCCAACACGGTTACACCAGCTACACCGTCGCCGTAAGCCGCGATGTCCCCTACGGGCAGACACACGAACGGCGCGAAGAGCGGGCGCCCTCACGGATAGAGACGGGTTCAGGTCCGGCATCTGGAGCGGGGGCGTCCTAGCCTTCGCACTCGATGCAGTACGAGTGGCCGTTCTTTTCGCGCGCGAGCTGGGACCGGTGCCGGACCAGGAAACACGTGTAGCAGGTGAACTCGTCCTCGGCCTGAGGGATGACCTGGACAATGAGTTCCTCCGCGACGAACTCTCCGCCGGGGGTCATGGTGTAGTCCAGCGCGTCGGATTCGTCCAGTTCACGGACGACGCTGTTGGCATCCGGGGCGTTGGCGGACTGCAGCGCCTCCGGGGAGCGGTCTTGGGATTCCTTGACGTCGGAACGTACTTCGTCGTAATCGGTTGCCACTGGAGTCATTCTCTTTTCTGTCGTTCTTAGCTGACGGGAATGCAAACGTATGCCGGGGTCCCGGCGTTCCCGCATGGCGGGGACCGGTAGGCCACGTGCGGGTCCGCAACTGGCCGCGGTCTTGGCCCCGCCGAGGAGGTCTCGGGTTCGGCCCATTCCAGCGCCGCGACGATGTGTCCTTCGTTGGGAAGCGCCTGTTGTTCGGCCGGGGGGAGGTTGTCGTAGGTGTAAGCGGCGACGGCCATGGGTGAGGTGGAGCGTCCCAGGCTGTACCGGACGCTGCGGGCATTCTTCGTGCCGCACATAGGATTCCGATGGTTTCATTGTGGTGGCCGCGCCGAAGGACGTCGTCGACGAGTGCGACGTAGAAGTTGAGCTTTCCGGCGTATTCGGGCTGGAACTTGCCGGTCTTGAGCTCAACGACGACGTAGCGGGATTATTCGATGTGGAAGAAAAGCAGGTCCACGTAGAAATCGTCCCCGTCGATATCAAAGTGGACATGCCTGCCCACGAAGGAGAACCCCGGGCCGAGTTCGCGGAGGGTTTCGGTGATCCTGATGGTCAGGGCATTCTCCAGGTCGCGTCCAGCGACTCACCGGAGAGCCCCAGGAACTCGGGGTCCTTGGCGACCTGCTGGGCCAGCTCTGAATCCGGTGCAACAAGCTGTTGCACAAAGTTCGACGGCGCCGCCAGTCAAAGAAAACGCGGAAATACACGGAATTATCTGCCCACGCGGCACCTCAATCCCCTCGACCTTTCCACGCGCGGGACTCATGCCCGCCAACCCAGCGAACCGCTACGGCTCCCTTTTATGGCGCGGGCTTCCGTGTCCAGGCAGTCGAAAACGGGAAAGCACGTATCACCGGGTCCTAA
>JAOPYW010000253.1 GCA_025964405.1 Thermoleophilia bacterium
CCGAGCGCATGCTCGTGACCGTCGAGCCGGGCATCTACCTGCCGGGCATCGGTGGTGTGCGCATCGAGGACCTCGTGGTCGTGACCGCCGACGGCAACGAGTCGCTCACGCACTTCACGAAGGAGCTCACGCCCGCGTAGCGGGCCGAGCGGGCCCGGTCTCAGCGCGCTTCCGTCCCGTGGCGTATCCTAGGAGCGCCTGTTCCCTCGAATTTTCGCCGAAAGGCTCCGCATGGCTGACGTCGTCGACACCGCCCAGTTCAAGAACGGTCTGCACATCAAGCTCGATGGCCATGTGTGGCGCATCGTGTTCTTCCAGCACCACAAGCCGGGCAAGGGTGGCGCAGTGATGCGCACGAAGCTCAAGAACCTCACCACTGGGTCGACCGTCGACAAGACGTTCCGCGCCGGTGAGAAGTTCCCCCGCGTGCACACGGAGCAGAAGACCGCCCAGTTCCTCTACGCCGACGGCGACGACTACATCTTCATGGATCCGGTCACCTTCGACCAGATGACGCTCAGCGCCGACACCGTCGACGACGCGAAGACGTTCCTCTCCGACAACATGACCGTGCAGCTCTTCTACCTCGATGGCGAGCCCGCCGGCGTGGAGCTTCCCACCACCATCGAGGCACGCGTGACCGCGACCGAGCCCGCGGTGCGCGGCGACACCGTCGGCAACGTGCAGAAGCCCGCCACGCTGGAGAACGGTGCCGTCATCCAGGTGCCGTCGTTCGTGGCCGAGGGCGACCTGCTCAAGGTGGACACCCGCGAGGGTGGCCGCTACGTCAGCCGCGTCTAGCCTTGGCACGCACCCCTGACCCGAACGAGGCGGAGTTCGTCCGCCGTGTGCGCGAACCCCGCGCCGCATCCGCCGAACCCGGTCGCCACCTCGCGCGCCGCAGCGCGATGATGCTGCTGTACCGCACCGACCTCATCGACCTCGATTCGGAGGCCGCGATCGCGGGGTACGCCACCGACTACGGCCTCGAGATGCCGTCGTACGGCGTCGAGCTCGTGCGTGGCGTGGTGTCGAACCAGCAGGCGGTCGACGCCGAGATCGACGAGCGACTCGACGGGTGGACCCTCGATCGCCTCGGAGCCGTCGAACGCGCCGTGATGCGCATCGGCATGTATGAGCTGCAGCACGGCGAGGTGCCGGGCCCGGTCGTGATCGACGAGGCGGTCGAGCTCGCGAAGCGCTATGCGAGCCCCGACGCCGCGAAGCTGGTGAACGGCGTGCTGGCCGCGCGGCTGCGCGCAGCGCCCGACGCGCCGCGCGAGGCCGACGACACGGCTGCGGAGGAGGAGGAGTGATGGCGCACGACGACACGCGCAACACCGAGATCAGCGACGTCGAGGTCGATGATATCGACGACGGCTCGCAGGAGCCCGGCATCGACGAAGCCGTGGCCCACGACGACGAGGCCGATGCGGCCGGGGCCGGCGACGAGCTCGACCTCGCCGACGAGTCGGCGCCGCTCGGCGACCTCGACGACGAGGCGCTCCACGAGATCGCACCCGAGGCGGCGGTGGCCGAGAGCCTGCGCAACGCCCTCGGTGGGATGCGCGGCGAGGCAGATCGCATCGCGAGCCTCGAGACGGGTGACGAGCAGGTGCAGGCGGCGGAGCGATTCGCCGAGGCCGCCGGTTCGCTCGACGAGCAGATCGGTTCTTCGGCGCGGGCAGATGACGACGCCCGCTCCTGACACCGACGTGCACGCGGCGCCCGCCACGAGCGGACCCGTCGAGCTCGTCGGGCTCGACGACCTGCGCGCGCTCGTCGAGGCCGAACTCGCGAGGGCCTTCGCAGCGCACGATCCGAGCGTGCGTCCGCTCGCCGACGCGATCGAGTATTCGCTGCTCGGGCGTGGCAAGCGCATCCGTCCGGTGCTCGCGCTCGCGGCCGCCGAGGCCGTCGGGGTGGAGCTCGCCCCGATCGTGCCGGTCGCCGCGTCGTTCGAACTGGTGCACGCCTACTCGCTCGTGCACGACGACCTCCCGTCGATGGACGACGACGACCTGCGACGCGGCGTGCCGACCTCCCACCGCAAGTTCGGTGAGGCGACGGCGGTGCTCGTCGGCGACGCGCTGCAGGCCCGCGCATTCGAACTGGTCGCGGGCGCCCACGGGGTGAGTGCCGAGGCGCGCATCGACATCGTCTCCGTGCTTGCCCAGGCCGCCGGCTGGCGCGGCATGGTCGGCGGCCAGTTCCTCGACGTCGACGAGGCGCGCACCGACCAGGCCGACGTGCTCGCCCTGCGCGACGTGCACGATCGCAAGACCGGCGCCCTCATCGCGGGCGCGGTCGAGGCCGGCGCGGTCGCCGCGGGTGTCTCGATCTCCGAGCGCGCGCACTTCGCATCCTTCGGCCGTGGGCTCGGCTGGCTCTTCCAGCTCGTCGACGACCTGCTCGACGCGACCGGCTCCGCCGAGGCGCTCGGCAAGACCCCCGGCAAGGATGCCTCGAGCGGCAAGGTCACCGCCGTCGACGCATTCGGTGGCATCGACGGCCTGCGCGCCGCGGTCGACCGGCAGCTGGAGGAGTGCCTCGCCGAGGCGGTTGAGCTCCCGGGCGGCGGCGGCCGCCTGCCCGGCATCGCACGCTTCGTGCACGGCCGCGACCACTGATGGCGCAGTCGATCCGCATCGACGAGCGGCTGGTGCGCGACGGGCTGGTCGAATCGCGCTCACTCGCCCAACGCCTCGTCATGGCCGGCAGCGTACGCATCGACGGGCAGGTCGCTGCGAAGGCCAGCTCCCCCGTCAGGGACAACCAGGAGGTCGCCGTCGACCAGGGACCACCCTTCGTCTCACGCGGCGGCGAGAAGCTCGAGAACGCGCTGGTCGACCTGGCGGCTGACATCGCCGACCACGGGTTCGCCATCGAGGGCGCCAACGCGATCGACATCGGAGCCTCGACCGGTGGCTTCACCGACTGCCTCCTGCAGCGTGGGGCCGCGCACGTCGCTGCGGTCGATGTCGGCTACGGCCAGCTCCACCAACGCCTGCGCGATGACCCGCGCGTGACCATGATGGAGCGCACCAACGCGCGCCACCTCACGCCCGACCAGTTGCCCTACGCGCCCGACCTCATCGTCTGCGATGCGTCGTTCATCTCGATCGCGACCGTGCTCCCGGCAACCTTCGCGTGCATGCGCCGTGACGGATGGTGGGGCGTGCTGCTCTGCAAGCCGCAGTTCGAGGCCGGACGCGCACGCATGAACAAGCACGGTCGCAAGGGCGTGCTCACCGATGTCGACGTGCGCGCGACCGTGGTCGATGAGACGGTCGCGGCGATCCGCGGGCTCGGCGTCGAGGTGCTCACGGTCGTGCAGGCGCATCCACCCGGCCCGAAGGGCAACGTCGAGTACTGCCTGCTGGTGCGGGGGAGCGGTGAATTCGCGCTCCCGGATGCGCGGCCGACGAGCGACGCGACCGGCGCGCGGGACCCGGCCTAACAGTCGACGCAGGCTCCCGAGGCCGCGACGCTGGCTGCCGGTGCGATCGATGACGAGCCGCCTCCGGCGAGCACGGGGGAGCTGTGTGCAGGTGTCAGTGCGCGTTCGGCGCCGAAGCTGCCGATCGTGGCCGCGCCGATCAGGCCGAGCACGCCGCCCACGACCATCACGGTCTGGGCGCTGCCGCCGTTGACGATCACGCCGCCGACGAGCGAGCCCGTCGAGATGCCGACCTGGAACACGGAGACGAACATCGAACTCGCGGCCTCGGGCGCCTCGGGTACCGCGCTCGCCATCCACATCGTGAGGAGCATCGGGGTGCCGCCGAAACCGAGGCCCCAGATCGCGATGGCGACGGTCGCGCTGCCAGCTCCCGCACCGAGCAGGCCGATCGCCAGGAGTGGCAGGGCGATCGCGCCGAAGGCTCCCACCATCGACCAGCGCAGGCTGCGCGTGACGAGCGCCCCGGCGACGAGGTTGCCCAACGCGCCCGCTCCGCCGAACACGAAGAGCAGGAGCCCGATGCCGTGGTCGGAGACGTGTGCGACGTCGCTCAGGAACGGCTGCACGTAGGTGTAGGCCGCGAAGTGTCCGATCACGATCGCGACGGCGGCGACGAGGCCCACGCGGCCACGCTGCGTGCGGAAGACCCGCGGGAGGTCGCGCACCTGCACCCCGCGCTCGGCGGTGAGCGACGGTAGGAGCCACAGCTGCACCAGGAAGACGAGCGCCGCGACGCCGGCCGACCCGAGGAACGCGGCGCGCCAGCCGACCGCGTCGCCGACGAACGTGCCGATGGGCACGCCCACGACGGTGGCGAGGGAGACGCCCGCGAAGATGATCGACGCGCCGCGCGCGACCGACCGCTCGGGCACGAGCTTCGACGGAACGCTGAGCGCGACCGACCAGAAGCCGCCGACGACGACCCCGAGCAGGGCGCGTCCGATGAACAGCTGGGTGAGCGACTGCGCCGTACCGACGAGCACGTTGGAGAGCACGAGCACGAGGGTGAGCCCGAGCAGCACGCGTTTGCGATCGAGCTTGCCGGCCCCGACCATGACGGCGGGCGCGGCGATGGCGGCGACGATCGCGGGGATGGTGATCATGAGCCCCGTGACGCCCGGCGAGGAGCCCATCGCGGCACCGACGTCGTCGAGCAGGCCGACCGGGAGGAACTCGGTGGTGACCGAGACGAACGCGACCGTCATGACGGTGGCGACGGCGATCCAGCCGCGGCGCAGCGACGGCAGGAGGTGCTCGGTGGAGGACGGGGCGGGAGTGGCGTCGGCGACCGACGTGGGTGAGTTCTGGACCATGAAGTACAGAACCGTAGCGGTTCTGGAACAGGTGGTCAAAAAACCCGCTACGATAGCGCACATGGCCCGTCCGCGAACCTTCGATGAGCACGCCGTGATCGCCGCCGCCCGCGAGCAGTTCCGCCGCACGGGCTACGCCGCGACCTCGATCGACGACCTCGTGCGCGCCACGGGGCTCGGCAAGGGCTCGCTCTACGGAGCCTTCGGAGACAAGCACGCGCTCTTCCTGCGGGCGTACGACGACTACCGCGACCACGCCGTCGACACCGCGCGCGCCGAGCTGGAGGGCCCCGACGCCGGAGCGCTCGACCGCATCCGTGCCTACGTGGCGCGCGTGAGCTGCGATTCGGCGCTCGTGCCGGGCGAGGAGTGCGGCTGCATGCTCTCCAAGGCCACCGTCGAGCTGGCCGGGTCCGACGACGACGTGGCTGCGCGTTCGCTCGAGAGCTTCGAGCTGCTCGAGGCGGTGCTGGTCGCCGCGATCGAACAGGCCCAGGCGGCGGGGGAGCTCGACTCCGGGGCCGACGCCGGGCGACTCGGCGTGAGCCTGCTGGCCACCCTGCGCGGCATCGAACTGCTGGGCCGGGCGGGCAAGCCGGCTGCGGCGCTCGACGCGATCGCGGAGGATGCGCTCGCAGGCCTGCCGGCGGTCGCGGTCGCCGACGCGTGACGTGATCGGCACGAAGCTGCGCGCAGGTCGGCACGAACGGCCGCCGCGCCATCCGTCGGCGTCGCTAGCATCCCACCGGTGAGCGCCGTCCGCCGGTTGTATGTAGTGACCCACCGCGACCCCGCGGTGGCGCAGCGCGCCGTCGGCACCCTCGTCGAGACCGCGGAGCGGCTCGGCATCGAGCTGGTGGCCGACTCGGTCGAGCTCGAGAAGCACCCGCAGTTGGCGCAGGGCTGCAGCGAGATCGAGGGGTCGACCAGCGAGGCTGCCGAACGCATCGGCGAATTCGACGCCGCGATCGTGCTCGCAGGTGACGGCACGCTGCTGCGAACGCTGTCGAAGCTGGGGCCCGCGACGCCGGTGCTCGGCATCAATTTCGGCATGCTCGGTTTCCTGTCGGGCGCGGCGCACACGTCGCTCGTGGTCGCGCTCGAGCGCCTGGCCGCCGGCACGTACCGCACCGTCGGGCTGCCCGGGCTCGAGGTCGAGATCGCCGGCCGTGGCACGTCGACGGCGGTCAACGACATCGTCACGAGCGGCGGCACGACCGGCCGCGTGAACGAGCTCGGCTGGCGCATCCACGCCGAGGGCACGGGGCACACCGACGAGATGGGCACCGTGGCCTGCGACGGCATGGTGCTCGCGACGCCGGTCGGGTCGACCGCCTACAACCTGTCGAACGGTGGGCCCGTCATGGCGTGGGGCGTGGAGGGCACGGTCGTGTCGTTCGTGGCGCCGCACACCCTGGCCGCGCGCCCGCTCGTCGTCGCTCCGCGCGACACCGTCGAGGTGCAGTTCATGGGGCGCGGCACGCCGCTCAAGGTGCTGGCCGACGGGGTGCTCGTCGGACGCCTGCAGCCGGGGGAGAGTTTCCGGGTCAGGCGCGGCGGGCTCCGCGCCACGCTGGCGTTCGTCGACGACACGTCGTTCTACGCACGCTACCGCGACAACTTCGCCGTTCCCATGACCTTCCCCGGGCCGCGGGTCCGCTCCTCGGAACAGGGTGGTGCTTCGTGATCGTTCGCGTCGACATCGAGAACCTCGTGATCGTGGAGCGCGCGGAGTTCGCGCCCGGTGCGGGCCTGACGGCGATCACCGGCGAGACCGGCGCGGGCAAGACCCTGCTCGCGACCGCCATCGCGCTCCTGTTCGGCGGCGACGCCGATGCGGGCCAGGTCGGTCCGGCGAGCGAACAGGCGTGGATCGAGGGTGAGTTCGAGGTCGATGACGCCTTCTGGGCGCACCCCGACGTCGCCACGCTCGCCGAGCTGCGGCCGGAGGACGACACGCCGCTCGTGCTCGCGCGTCGCGTCGAGCGGTCGGGGCGCAGCCGGGCCATGGCCTGGGGCCGCACGGTCGCCAAGACCGACCTCGCCGCCGCGGGGCGACTGCTCGTCGCCACCGCAGGCCAGCACGTGCAGGTACGCCTGCGGTCGCCCGAGCACCAGCGGGCGACGCTCGACGGCGCCGGCGGCGTCGCGCAGTCGGTGCTGCTCACCGAGATGCACGACGCGTGGGCGGCGTTGAGCGCCGCGCGCGCCGAGCACGCACGCGTGACCCAGCTCGTGGCCGACAGCGCGCTGCACGCCGATCGCCTGCGTGACGACCTCGCGCGGATCGAGCTCGTGCAGCCCAGCGTCGAGGATGCCGAGGAGCTGCGCGGCGCGCGCGATCGTGCGCGCCACCACGCGACGCTGGTGGAGGCGCTGGCCGGCGCGGCATCGACGCTCGAGGGCCGCGATGGCGGTTCGGCCGTCGACCTGGTCGGGCGCGCCTATGCGTCGTTGCAGCACGGCGCCGAACTGGATCCCGGCCTGCAGGAGCTCGCGGGGCAGCTGCTCGCGCTCCAGGAGCAGCTCGCCGATGCGGCGTCAGACATCGGTTCGCGCCTTGGTGACCTCGAGGGAGGTCCGGCCTCGCTCGACGACATCGAGGAGCGGTTGTCGGCCTACGCCGAGCTCGAACGGCACTTCGGGGGCACCGTCGAATCGGTGCTCGCCGCCTGGGCCGACCTGCGCGTGCAGGTCGCGGCCATCGACGACGCGGGCGGCGCCCTGGGTGAGACGCAGACGCGGGTCGACGCCGCGGAGGCTGCTGCACGGTCGGTCGCGCAGCGCCTGACCGACGCGCGCTGCCTGCTCGCCGACCAGCTGAGCGCCGACGTGCACGACTCGCTCGCCGAGCTCGGCATGGCAGGAAGCGTGTTCCGCGTCGACGTTGCCGAACACGAGCTCGGCGTGCACGGCGGCGACCGCATCGCTTTCCTGCTCGCGCCCAGCGAGGGCATCGAGCCGCGCCCGGTGGCGCAGGTGGCATCCGGAGGCGAGCTCTCGCGCATCGCACTCGCACTGCTCGTCGCGACCAGCACCGGTGCCGACGGAGCTGGCGCCGGCACCATCCTCTTCGACGAGATCGATGCCGGCATCGGCGGCCACACGGCACACGCGGTGGCGACCCTCCTGCGTCGCCTCGCCGACCAGCGCCAGGTGCTGTGCATCACCCACCTGCCGCAGGTCGCGGCGCGCGCCGACGCACACGTGGTCATCGAGAAGCACCAGAGCGGTACCGACGTGCGAACGACCCTGCGTGCACTGCCGAGCGAGACGGAGGTCGTCGACGAGCTCGTGCGCATGCTCGGATCCGACGCCGATGACGAGGCCGCGCGCGACGTCGTGCGCCAGCTCCGCGGACCCCGGTTCGACATCGCCGTCGGCGCGGCGGCCGCGTCGCCCAAGCCGAAGGCACGAAGGCCCGCGGCGCGATGACCCACCACGAGTCACCCGATGCCGACGAGCACGGCACGGTGGGCGGTGAACCGATCGACCCCTCGGTGCACACCGGGAGCCATCGCCGCATCGTCTACCTGACCATCCCGCTGTTCGTGATCGGGCTCGTCGTCTACTGCACCACCATCGGCGTGCCGACCAAGCGCTCGAACGTGCTGCTGTGGATGGCGCTCGCGATCGTCGCCTTCGGCGCGGGTCGGCCGCGCCGCACGCTCCGGTCGCTCCTGCTCGACTGGTCACCGATCTTCGTCGCGCTCGGCGCTTACGACCTCCTGCGCGGGCTCTCCGACGACGGGCGCGCCTCGGCGCACACCTTCCCGCAGCTCGACGTCGACAAGTGGCTCGGGTTCGGCACCATCCCGACCGTACGGCTGCAGCACTGGCTGCACGACCTGCCCGGCGTGCGGTGGTACGACTACCTGGCGTGGACGACGTACATGTCGCACTTCCTGCTGCCGCTCGCGATCGCCGTGACGCTGCAGGTGATCGGCTCCCACCGATTCCGCCCGTACCTCTACGGCCTCGCGCTCCTCAGCTGGATGGCGCTGCTGACCTACTGGCTGTATCCCGCCAAACCGCCGTGGATGACCGGGCAGGAAGGCCTCAACGACCACGTGAGCCGCATCGTGCACGGCGTGTGGAAGCACGTCGGCGTCGAGCGCGCCGCGCGGGTCTACTCGCCCACCCACGTCAACGGCAGCAACTACTCCAACGAGGTGGCCGCGCTCCCGTCGCTGCACGGCGGGTTCCCGATGTACATCTTCATGATGCTGCGGGGGCAGCGACGCTGGCTGACGATCGTGCTCGGCATCTACGTCGTGATGATGGGCTGCACGCTCGTCTACGCCGGCGAGCACTTCGTGTTCGACGTGCTGATGGGCTGGGCCTACGCGATCGCCGCAGCGCTGTTCATGCAGTGGATCTTCCGCCGTGCGGATGCGCGGCGGATGCGTCGCGCGACCGTGGAGGCCTGACATGCCAGGCGCGATCGAGACACGACACGTCGGCGTGCGCATCGAGCGCACGGCCGATGCCGTGTACCACTACGCACGCAGCCCCGAGCACCTCCCCGACTGGGCCGCCGGCCTGGCGGGCGGAGCGGTGGAGGAGGTCGACGGGTCATGGATCGTCGAGTCGCCGATGGGTCGCGTGGGCATTGCGTTCGCCGACGACAACGCGTTCGGCGTGCTCGACCACGTCGTCACGCTGCCCGACGGTGTCGCCGTCATGAATCCCCTCCGCGTGCTCGCCGATGGCGCGAGCTGTGACGTGGTGTTCACCGTCCGCCACCGGCCCGGCGTCAGCTCCCCCGACTTCGAACGCGACGTGTCGGCGATCGCTGCCGACCTCGCGACCCTGAAGCAACTGCTGGAGACCGACCCGCATGGCTGACCCGACCGGACGCATCACCTTCGACGGCGACCGCGTGGTGGAGGACCACCACTGCGACGCGTGTGGTCACGACTACCGATCGATCGTCGACTTCCTGCTCCGCGACG
>JAOPYW010000260.1 GCA_025964405.1 Thermoleophilia bacterium
GCACCAACGTCGGTGACGCGGTGGAGCGCCGCCAGTGGTTCGACCATCCCCGCACCTTCCCGCTCGTGCTACCGGCCGCGATCGCGAGCCTGCTCGCAGCAGCTGCACTGGTGCTCGCGATCACGGGCCTCGCGGGCAGCTGGGTCGGGTCGCTCGACCCGCGCCTCGCCACCTCGCTGGGCATGCTGTGCTGCACGGCGCTCGTGGCGTTCGCCGTGCCGCTGTGGATGGTCGCCACGTCACGGCTGACCCGTACCCGCTACGCGGCGGCCGCCGAGCGTGAGGCCGCGAGCTGGATCGCCTACGCGCGGTTCCTCGACGACTACGCACACATGGGCGACGCCCAGACGGCGTCGATCGAACTCTGGGAGCGCCACCTCGTCTACGCGATCGCCTTCGGGTGCGCGACCAGCATCCTGCAGTCGGTGCGCCCTGAGGGCATGGCGGCGAGCGCCTCCGACGTGGGTTCGCTCTCGACCATGCAGCTCGGTTCGTTCGCGGCCCTCTCGGGCGGATTGTCGGCCCGCGCACCCGAACCATCGAGCTCCAGCGGTGGGGGCGGCGGCAGCTTCGGCGGCGGCGGTGGCGGTGGCGGCGGCGGCGGTGGCGGCGCCTGGTAGCGCGAGCAGCACGGCCGCATCCCCCTTGTTGGCCGCGGGGCTTCGCGGTTTGCTGGAGGAGAGCGGCGCGGGACCGTCGCTCGGCCCTCGGCGCGCCCTTCGGGACCACGCGCGCTCGGCCACGCACGACCGGGACGGACATCGCGACGTGGAGATCGGCGGCTCGAACAGCGGCTTCGAAGTCATCGCCGGCGGGCTGGGCTCCAGCTCGGCGGTCGGTGGTGGAGCGCTGCTCATGACCGGCGCAGCCGCAGCGCCCGCGCCCAGCTCCACCACCGCAACCGGTGTCGGCACCGAAGCGCAGCAGGTCGCCGCGCTCACCAACGCCGTCAACATCGTCAACGCGCTCGCCCAGGCGCTCGCCGCGCAGCGCCAGCTCAGCGGCGAGGGCGCCACCTTCGAGCAGCGCGTGCTCGAGTTGCTCAACCAGCAGCGCGCGGCCTACGGGCTGGGCCAGCTCAGCTACAGCGCCCAGCTCGATGCCGCGGCGACCGGCCACAATGCGCAGATGATGGCGACCGGTTCGATGGCGCACGAAGGCATCGGTGACGGTGACCCGCAGTCGCGCGTCCGTGCCACCGGGTTCGCCGGCGCCTGGGGGGAGAACGTGGCCGTCGGCCAGACCACGCCCGAGCAGGTCGTGGCGGAGTGGATGGCGAGCCCCGGGCACCGCCGCAACATCCTCGATCCGACCTACACGCAGGTCGGCAACGCCTACGGGGTCGCCGCGAGCGGCCGCCCCTTCTGGGCGCAGTCGTTCGGCGCATAGCTCGTTTGCTGCGCGCCGAGCGGGCAAGCATGCCCTGCATGACCGCACCCCACGAGATCGCATCCAACGTCGAGCAGGTCGCCGACGGCGTCTGGCACTGGCACATCACCAACCCGCAGATCGGCGGCGCGCTGTCGAGCTCCCACGCCGTGCGCGTCGAACGCCCCGACGGCACGCTCGGTGTCGTGCTCATCGATCCGGTGCGGCTCGACCCGCACGCACGGCAGCAGCTGCCGGCCGTCGCCGCGATCGTGCTCACGGCCCGCACCCACCAGCGTGCCGCGTGGCACTACCGGCATCAGTTCGGCGCCGAGGTCTGGATGCCGGCCGGCTCCACCGACGTCACCGACCAGCCCGACCACACCTACGGGGCGGGCGACGAGCTGCCCGGCGGCTTCGTGGCGGTGCACACCCCCGGCCCGGAGGAGGCGCACTACGCGCTCTGGAACGCGGAGCTGGAGCTGCTGGTCGTGCCCGACCTCGTCATGCGCGCCGAGGGTGCGACGGCCGCCGAGACGCAGGTCATGGATCCGGCCTACCACGACGACCCCGACGCGACCCGCCAGAGCATCGCGCGGCTCATCGAGCTGCACCCCTACCTCCTGCTCTTCGACCATGGGGAGCCGGTGGCGGGCGCGGCGGCACTGGCGTCGCTCACGTCGGCGCTCGACTGACCGGGCGGTCGACGTTAGAACAGCTCGAAGCGCACGGCGAGCCAGAGGGCGAACACCATGCACAGGCTGCTGAAGACGAGCGCCTGGAAGTTGAATCCGAGCAGGTCGGCGCCCGGGAACACCACGTCGATGAGCCAACCGGCGACGTAGTAGATGACCATGCCTGCGAGTGCGACGAACTTCGTCATGCGGGGGTCATCGGCACCCGGTGCGAAAAACTACATGGCTGCAACCGGCGACCGATGCTATGCTGGGCGAGTACGTGGTGGCTGTAGCTCAGCTGGTTAGAGTCCTCGGTTGTGATCCGAGTTGTCGTGGGTTCGAGTCCCATCAGCCACCCCTTGAGTTCGATGTGTTGCCCCCGCACGCGCGTGGTAGGTATGCTTCACGCGAAGCGCGCGGGTGTAGTTCAACGGTAGAACGTGAGCCTTCCAAGCTCAATATGGGGGTTCGATTCCCCCCACCCGCTTGATGATGATGGTGCCCCGTACCGACGAGCAGCGAGCTGCCCACGCGCGACTCATGGCCCAGGTGGCCATTGGAGACCACGCGGCCTTCGAGGCCCTCTACGACGAGTTCGCCGACCTCGTCTTCTCGATCGCGCTCGGCATGCTCAAGGATCGCGGACGCGCCGAGGATGCCGCGCAGGACGTCTGGGTGAAGCTCTGGAACGCAGCGGGGAGCTTCGACGGCCAACGCTCCTCGGTCGCCACCTGGGTGACGACGCTCACGCACCGTCACGTGATCGACCTCATCCGCCGCGCCAACGTGCGCGTCGGCGATCGCACCAACCATGAGCCCGGTGACGAGATCGCCGGCCGGCTGGCGGGCGCCGCCGACACGGCGCATGACGCCGTCGTGTCGGTCATGGGTGATGACGCGCGCCGCGCGCTCGCCGAACTTCCGCCCCAGCAGGCCGAAGCGATCGAACTCGCGTATTTCGGCGGGTTCTCCCAAAGTGAGATTGCCACGAAGATGGGAAAACCACTCGGCACGGTGAAGACGTACATGTTCCAGGGAATGCGAACGCTCCGTGATCTCCTCGATGTCGACGTGACCTCGAACAACCCCACCGCCAGGTAGCCACACATGGCCCACGACACCCCACATAGCGATGCGCACGACGAGCTCGCCGAGCTGCTGGTTCCGTACGCGCTCGGGCTGCTCGACGATGCCGACGCGGTGCGGGTGCAGGCCGCGCTCGACACCGATCCCGCCCTGCGTGACGAGTACGCCGCCATCCAGGCCACCAGTGCGGCGCTCGTGGGCTCGGTGCCGATCGTGCCGGCCCCGGCCTCGGTTCGCACCCGTGTCTTCGAGGCCATCGGCGCTGCGGAGCAGCGTGCGCAGGAGCCGATCGAGGCACCCGTCGCGCCCGTCGTGCCGATCACGCGCGCCTCGGGTCGCCGGCGCCCCCGCTTTGCCGCATTCGCCCTGCCCGCCTTCGCTGCCGTGAGCGCCGCCGCGTGCATCGCACTCGCCGTCGTGGCCATCAACCTCAACAACGACCTCGACGACACCCGCGGCAAGCTGGCGCGCACGGGTACCGCCGCCGACGCCGGGTTCGCGCCGCACATGGTTTCGACGAGCGGCGAGCTGGCGCCCGCATCGGGGGCGCTGCTCAAGGTTGCCGACGGCCAGTACGTGCTCATGCTCCGCGACGTGCCTGATCCCGGCCTCGGCAAGAGCTGGCAGGTCTGG
>JAOPYW010000284.1 GCA_025964405.1 Thermoleophilia bacterium
GGCGCCCTCGCAGGTGCCTGCGTGGTGTGGCTCGACGCGCCCGCGGAGGTGCTCTGGGAGCGCGTCGCCGGCTCCGACCGACCGCTCGCCCGCGACTGGGATGCCTTCCGCGAACTGCACGCCGAGCGCCAGCAGCTCTACGAACGCATCGCCACGGTTCGCGTCGATGCGACCGCGCCCGTCGAGAGCTTCGGCATCGGCCGCATCCTCGCCGAGCACCTGCCGCCCAACTGGTTCGGCTCCGGGCTCGCGGTGGGTGACGGGCTCGTCGAACGCTTCTCCGACCTCGCCGCCCTCTGCTCCGGACCCATCGCCCTCGTCTCCGACCAGGCCGTCGACCACATCACCACGAGCGTGCGCGCCCAGCTCGACGCCGCCGGCATCGAGGTGGTCTCCGACGAGCGACTCCCGATGGGGGAGTGGAACAAGCAGATGACCACGGTCGAGCACCTGCTCGTCACGTGGGCGGGCTCGGGCCTGCACCGCCGCGGCACCGTCGTCGCGATCGGTGGTGGCACGCTGCTCGACACCTCGGGGTTCGCCGCCTCGATCTACCAGCGGGGCATCGACTGGGTGTCGGTGCCGACCACGCTCACGAGCCAGGTCGATGCAGGCATCGGTGGCAAGACGGGCGTCAACCTCGGGGTCGCCAAGAACGTGCTCGGCACGGTGCACATGCCCCGTGCGACCCTGATCGACAGTTCGTTCGGCGACTCGCTCCCCAGTGAGGTGATCCGCGACGGATTCGTCGAGGCGGCCAAGACGGGCCTGCTCGCCGGGGAGTGGCTCCACGTGCGCGCGCGTGACGTCGCCGCTGCCGCGTCAGGCTCCCGCCATGCGGAGTGGCGTGCCCTCATCGAGGGGTGCGCCGGCTACAAGGATGCCGTGGTCTCGGAGGATCCGTTCGACACCGAGGGCATCCGCGCGCAGCTCAACCTCGGGCACACGCTCGCGCACACGATCGAGGCCGCCACCGGCGGCGCGGTGAGCCACGGCGCGGCCGTCGCGATCGGGGTCAACGCCGCCCTGCGCCTGTCGGAGCTGGTGCTCGACGCGCCCCACGAACTCGCCGACGAGTGGCAGCAGCTGTGCATGCAGATGGGTGTCGTCGTCTCCTCGACGCTGCAGTGGGAGGAGCTCGAACCGTTCCTGTCACTCGACAAGAAGCGCGACGAGGGCGGCATCAACTGGGTGCTGCTCGCGGGCGTCGGCCGGCCCGTCACCGAGGTGCGACTGCCGCTCGAGGCCGCGCGCCGCGTGTGGGAGGAGCACATCCAGGTCACGCCGAACGGCGACGGGCCGCGGCCGATCGAATCCGCGAGCCCACGGCACCCGCGCGTGCTCGTGCTCTTCGGGGTCAACCTGGGGGAGCTGGGGCACCGTGATGCGAGCCAGTACGGCACGCAGACCCTGCCCGACCTCGTGCGCGACATCGAGACCTGGGCCGCGGCCGAGGGCCTCGTGGCCGACTGTCGGCAGACCGATTCGCTCGAGCGGTTCCTGCATGCGCTGCACGAGGCGCGGGTGAGGCACCACGCGGTGATCGTGAACCCGGGCGCGTGGACGCACACCGAGTATTCGATCCACGACGCGCTCGAGCCGCTCGGTGGGATGCCGCGGGTCGAGGTGCACCTGAGCGACGTGGAGTCGCGCGAGGAGCCGTGGCGGCACGAGAGTGTCATCCGCCCGGTCGTCGACCACGTGGTGTCGGGTCAGGGCGCCGATGGGTTCCGCGACGCGCTCAGGTGGGTTCGCGAGGAGCTCGGCCGCTAGCTCGTAACGCCCCACGGCGCGAAGGGCTTGACTTCGTTGCTTGCGCTTCGGCCTCCGGCCTCCGCGCTGGCGCACCTCGCCATCCATGGCTCGGTCCTCGTCCGCCCTTCGCGCCGTGGGGCCCCGAAGTCGCGTAGGTGAGGGGGAGGGGCGCGAGGGATTGCACGGGGGAATGGTGTGTGTCGAAGCGTGCACGGTAGAGTTGCCGGCATGACGACGACGAACGCATCTGCACGATCACTGCCCGAGCGCTACCGCACCCGGGTCGACCACCTCCGCGCCGAGCTCGATCGCAACCGCTGGGACGGGCTCGTGGTGCTCGCCAAGGCCGACGTGAAGTGGCTCACCGGGCTCTCGAGCTCGAACGCCGCCGTGGTGGTCACGCCCGAGCGCACGATCGTCGCGACCGACTTCCGCTACGTCGCCGAGGCCGAGGGCCTCGGGCTCGAGGTCGCGCGCATCGAGCAGTCGATGTGGCAGGACCTCGCCAAGGTCGCGGGCGAGGCGATCGGCGCCTCGGGCGGCTCATTGGCCTACCCGCCGGCGGAGCTGACCCACCGCGCCTTCCTGCAGTTCACCGACGCGCTGCCCGACGCGATCAACCTGCGCGCCGTCGATGGCGCGGTCGGCAAGCTCCGCGTCACCAAGGACGCGGAGGAGATCGACGCCGTGCGCCGCGCCTCGGCGCTGCTCGAGGGCGCGTACGAGCTCGTCACGCAGCTCGGCCTCGAGGGCCGCACCGAGGGCGAGGTCGCCTGGGCGATCGAGCGTCACCTCCGCGAGGCAGGCGCCACGGCGCTCAGCTTCGAGAGCATCGTGGCGTCGGGTGAGCGTGGAGCGTTCGCGCACCACACCCCGGCCGGCGCGGTGATTCCCGCCGACACCCTCGTGACGGTCGACATCGGCTGCGTGGTGGAGGGCTACTGCAGCGACTGCACCCGCACCTTCGCGGTCGGCGACCCGAGTGACGAACTCCGCCGCATCTACGCCGTGACGCTCGAGGCGCAGCTCGCTGCCGTCGCGGCGGTCAAGCCGGGCGCGCTCGGCCGCGACGTCGACGCCATCGCCCGCGACGTGATCGGCGGGGCCGGCTACGGCGACCGCTTCGGCCACGGCCTCGGCCACGGCGTCGGCATCGACGTGCACGAGGCGCCGCGCCTCTCCCGCACGAGCGACGACGTGCTCGCCGAGCGCATGCTCGTGACCGTCGAGCCGGGCATCTACCTGCCGGGCATCGGTGGTGTGCGCATCGAGGACCTCGTGGTCGTGACCGCCGACGGCAACGAGTCGCTCACGCACTTCACGAAGGAGCT
>JAOPYW010000294.1 GCA_025964405.1 Thermoleophilia bacterium
GGCGGCCGCCGACCCGAGGCTCCGGCGGAGCGTGCGAGCGGTGCTCGCGGTGCAGCCGGTGGCCGACGTGCCGGGGCTCGTGCGGCTGGCGGTGACCGGGCAGGCGCGGGGCGCAGGCGGTGTCGACGCGGCACACGCCTCGGCGGCGCGTGTGCGCGGCGACGTCGGCAGGGCGATCGTGCAGCTGGTGCGCGACCGCAGTGGGGAGCTCGACGACGACACGGCCGGCGCGCTCGACGAGGTGGGCCGCTCCGACGACCCGATCGCGGCCTTCGCACGGCTCCCCACCCAGTACCTCGATACCGACCTGCGGGCGATCCAGGCGGTGCTCGGGGCGACCGACCCACGGGCGTTCGATGCCGCGTGGAAGCTCCTGCCCGCCGACCTGCTGGCCACGACCGGCGCCCTGTCGCCGTCGGCCGTCGCCGACCAGGTGGCGGCGCGCGTGCTCATCGTCGAGCCCGAGCGTGACAGCGCCTACCCGGCCGCCGACGGCGCGCGGCTCGCCCGTTCGTTGCCGCACGCGCGCGTGCGCACGACCGACCTCATCTCGGGCACGGCCATCCTGGGCACGGAAACGTCGGGCGCGGCGGTCGGTGATCCGACCCGCGCGCAGGTGCAGGCGCTCCTCAGCGACGTCACGTGGTGGCTCGAAGCCGCGAACGACTGAGCTCGCTCGCGGGCGCGTCGGAACATCGAACTGGGGTGGACGTCCGGCCTCGCACCGCGTAAGGTACTCCTTACGCAAGGCCAACCTTACAGTCGAAAGTGGTAGTTCGCATGGGCGAGAGTTTCCTGATCAGTCTCCGCGAAGGCGTCGAGATCTCCCTGATCGTGGCCATCCTGCTGGCATACCTGAACCGGGTCGGTCGCCGCAACGCCTTCGGCGCCGTCTGGGCGGGCGTTGCGGGCGCTGCCGTCGTCTGCGTCGCGTTGGCGGTGGCGTTCCTGCAGGTCGTCGGTGGATTCGAGGGCCGCGCCGAGATGGCGACCGAAGCGATCGTCTCACTCGCCGCTGCGGGCATGCTGACCTTCATGATCTTCTGGATGCGGCGTCATGCGCGCGAGCTGAAGGGAAAGCTCCAGGGCGGACTCGAGCGTGCGGCCGAACACTCGTTGTTCGCGATCACGGTGTTCGCGGCGGTCGCCGTGCTCCGTGAGGGTATTGAGACGGCGCTGCTCCTGATCGGCGCAGAGCGCGCGACGGGTGACACCTCCAATGAGTTCCTCGTCGGCGGCCTGGCCGGGCTCGCGGTTGCCGCGGTGATCGGTTGGACGATCTACCACGGCAGTCGCCGCGTCGACCTGCGTCGTTTCTTCACCGCGACGGCCGTGCTGCTGATCTTCTTCGCGGCCGGCATGGTCGGCAAGGCGGCCCACGAACTCCGCGAGCTGGCAGGCGCCTCCGGCGCCTGGGCGGATCCGGTCTGGCAGGTGACCAACCCGCTCTTCTCGACGAGTTGGCTGTCGCAGTTCCTCGGCGGCATGTTCGGATGGAGCCCCGAGCCCGAGCTCGTGCGTGTCGCGGCCTACGTGCTCTACCTGGTGCCGGTGGTCATCGTCTACTTCGGCGACCGCGTGGCGGGAGCGTTCGCCCGCAACCGCGCAGCCGCGGACGGCCCCGCTGCCGCCTGAGACTGGCGGATTGCCCCTCCCACCCGGCAGCCGCGAACTATGTAGGCTCGGGCACATGATTCAGCATCAGGTTCGTACGTACGCATCCGCCGAGACCCTGCCCCGCGAGGAGGAGCTGGCCCACAAGCTCGCCGCCGTGGCCGTCGACCCCGTGGCCGTGACGCCCGAGGTCGAGGAGATGATCGTGAACCGCATCATCGACAACGCTGCCGTGGCAGCCGCGTCGGTCGCGCGCAAGCCGGTCATCAGCGCGCGCCTGCAGGCCCTGTCGCACCCCTACAGCCCTGGGGCAACCGTGTTCGGAGCCTCCGCCGACACACGCGTCTCGCCGGAGTGGGCTGCCTGGGCCAACGGCGTCGCCGTGCGTGAGCTCGACTTCCACGACACCTTCCTCGCCGCCGACTACTCGCATCCCGGCGACAACATCCCGCCGATCCTCGCCGTCGCCCAGCACGCCGGTCGCTCGGGCGCCGAGCTCGTGCGCGGCATCGCCGCGGGCTATGAGATCCAGGTCGACCTCGTGCGCGGCATCTGCCTCCACGAGCACAAGATCGACCACATCGCCCACCTCGCCCCGGCCGCGGCCGGTGGCATCTCGGCGCTGCTCGGCCTCGACGTCGAGACCGCCTACCAGGCGATCGGCCAGGCGCTCCACACCTCGACGGCCACGCGCCAGTCGCGCAAGGGCGCGATCTCGAGCTGGAAGGCATATGCACCCGCATTCGGCGGCAAGATGGCGATCGAGGCCGTCGATCGCGCGATGCGCGGTGAGGGCGCACCGTCGCCGATCTACGAGGGCGAGGATGGCTTCATCGCCTGGCTGCTCTCGGGCAAGGACGCGCGCTACACCGTGCCGCTCCCCGAGGCGGGCGAGGCCAAGCGCGCCATCCTCGACACTTACACGAAGGAGCACTCGGCCGAGTACCAGAGCCAGGCGCTGATCGACCTCGCGCGCAAGATGCGGTCGAGCGTGCCGAACGAGGATTTCTCGAAGATCAGCTCCATCGTCATCCACACGAGCCATCACACGCACTACGTGATCGGCACGGGCGCCAACGATCCGCAGAAGATGGATCCCCACGCCTCGCGCGAGACGCTCGACCACTCGATCATGTACATCTTCGCCGTGGCCCTCGAGGACGGCGGCTGGCACCACGCCCGCAGCTACGCACCCGAGCGTGCGCAGCGCCCCGACACCGTCGCCCTCTGGCACAAGGTCTCGACCGTCGAGGACGCCGAGTGGACGAAGCGCTACCACGCGCCCGACCCCAACGAGCGTGCCTTCGGTGGACGCGTCGTGATCACGCTCGACGACGGCACGAAGCTCGAGGACGAGCTTGCCGTCGCCGACGCGCACCCGGCCGGCGCTCGTCCGTTCGCCCGCGCGCAGTACGTCGAGAAGTTCCGCACCCTCGCCGAGGGCGTGATCGAGCCCGATGAGCAGGACCGTTTCCTCGACGCCGCCCAGCGCGTCGGTGAGCTCTCGGGTGAGGAGCTGTCGCAGCTCAGCTTCACCGTCGCAGCAGATCGCCTCGGCAACGAGGGCCCCAGCAGTCGCGGCATCTTCGTGCCGCAGGAGAGCTTGGTCACAGCGTAGTCAGCGGATCTCGCATGGTGGCGTGAACGGGCGCAGACCGCTGTCGCTGAGTGAGCTGGGCGCTGACCGTCGGGTCCGTCCGCGGCCCACCGGCCGACCCAGACAGGCCAGTGCCCCCGGTAGGTTCGTGCGGTGGCCGGTTCGTCGTTCGATGGAACGGCATGCCTACTCTCGCGCCCCTCCCCACTGCCCGCCCCAGCGCCCCTGCCCGGGTCACCACCACTACCGTCGAGGCGGCGCCCGGCGGGCATACGCAGGTCGACAACGCGAGCCGGTACTCGAGCGCATCACCTGCCGACGTGCGGCAGATGGCAGGGCAAGTCGAGGCGATGCTCGGCAAGCAGCTGCTCACGGTCGATTTCGAAGATGCGACCAAGCCGATCGGTTCCGCCGACCGCACGGCGCGAGTCGGCGTCGCAACGCTCGCCCCAGCTGCGGATCTCGCGGTGTTCGACAAGCTCGACGACGCGGTTGCCGTGGGGCAGCAGGCAGCGAAGTTCATGGCAGGTGGGGTCGGTGACCCGGCAGACCACCTCGCGCCGGGGCAGGTCATCGTCAAGGTGGGGGAACGGTACGTCCCACTCTTCGCCTCCATGGCCGATTCGCCCTCGGTGGTGCATCCGCTCGTGGCGCAGGTCGAGGACGCCGCGGCGGCGAGCGGGTGGAAGTCGATATCTGCGACCGGTTTCACCGCGAACGACCCGAGCGTGGCGGCCGTGATCGACGGCCTGGGGCAGCTGCTGCAGAAGGTGGCCTGATCGGGGCGGCCCGCCGGGACGCGGCGGCATCGGACGCCTGATCGGAGTAGGCTGACGTACGCATGCGAACCGCGTGCAGCTCCCTTCGTCCATCCTCCGAATCGGGTTCACACATGACCGCTCCCACTGGCGCACAGCTCGACTTCACGCAGCGCCGCCGCGACTTCCGGGCGGCGCTCGCGAGTGGCACCATTCAGAAGTTCCCGGGTGCGTTCTCGCCGCTCGTGGCGCAGCTGGTGGAGGACCTCGGCCTGTTCGAGGGTGTGTACGTCAGCGGCGCGGCGCTGAGCGCCGACCTCGGCCTGCCTGACATCGGCCTGACCACGCTCACGGAGGTCGCCACGCGCAGCGAGCAGATCGCGCGCATGACGAAGCTGCCGGTGCTCGTCGACGCCGACACCGGGTTCGGCGAACCACTCAACCTCGCCCGCACGATCCAGACGTTCGAGGCGAACGGCCTCGCCGGCTGCCACATCGAGGACCAGGTCAATCCGAAGCGCTGCGGGCACCTCGACGGCAAGGCGATCGTCTCGACGAGTGACATGGTGCGTCGGGTGCGCGCGGCGGTCGATGCGCGGCGCGACGACCAGTTCCTGATCATGGCCCGCACCGACGCGAAGGCGTCGGAGGGCATCGAGGCCGCGATCGAGCGCGCGAAGGCATACGTCGACGCGGGCGCCGACGCGATCTTCCCCGAGGCGCTCTGGACCGAGGCCGAGTTCGAGCAGTTCCGTGCCGCGATCGACGTGCCGCTGCTCGCGAACATGACCGAGTTCGGCAAGAGCGAACTGTTCCCCGCCGATCGGCTCCAGGAGCTCGGCTACAACATGGTGATCTTCCCGGTGACCACGCTGCGCATCGCCATGGGCGCCGTGGAACGCGGCCTGCGCACGATCGCGGCGACCGGCACCGCCGAGTCGCTCGTGCCCGAGATGCAGACCCGCGCGCGCCTCTACGAGCTCATCCAGTACGACCAGTACACGCTGTTCGACTCGTCGGTCTTCAACTTCGACCTGACGAACAACCACGCCTGAGGGCGCTAGCCCAGGAGCACGGCGCGTGCGTCGGGTGTGAGCGCGGCGACGAGTTCCTCGCGCGTGCTCGCGCGGGTCGCACCTGACAGTTCGTAGGCGGCACCCAGGTCGCGGCGCACGAGTGCGCGTCCGTCGCCGATCGCGTCGAGCACGCTGCGCAGGAGCTGCGGTTCGGTCGTGCCGGGCGCGGCAGCAGCAGCGATGCGCATGCCGAGCTCGTTGTTGTGGAGGTCCATGTGGGTCGCCTGCGTCGCGGCGAGGCCGGTGAGCCCCGAGTCGCGCTCGTGCGCCTGGCCGAGGCGCCGCACGAACCGGAGCGTGGTGTCGAGCGGCGTGCCGCCGGCATGGATGCGCTGCGTCATGAGCGCCGAGGCGTACGTGTGGCGGAAGGCGTCGGTGACGTCCTCGGGGCGTGGGTTCGCGAACACGCGACGGGCCGTGGCCACGGCGCCGGAGTAGGCGTCGGCGCCGCGCATGACGCGTTGGGGATGGGCGGCGTTGGCTGCCGCGAACTGCAGCATGTGACGGCTGTTGCGCAGCCGCGACACGACCCCGCCGCCGGCCTGGCGGAACTCGGTGGTCGCCTGGCCTGCGATGGTGCGCAGCGCTGAGATCGACGGCATGTGCTTCCCCTGGGCGTGGCACCCCCCGGTGCCTTGCCTGACTATCGGGGCGAGCGTGCGGCGAGTTGCAGGCAGCGCCAGGTGCCGCTTGGTATAAACGGTGCATGAGCCGCGCCCCCGCGCGGCACCCAGCCCCGCGTATCGCGCTGAAGGAGCA
>JAOPYW010000313.1 GCA_025964405.1 Thermoleophilia bacterium
GCGCAATGCCGCCTCGAAGGAGATCGGCGCCGCGAAGCTCAACGACAGCACGGCCGAGCTCGACCTCGACAAGGCGAAGCAGAGTTTCCAGACGAACTGCCGGTCGTGCCACTCGCTGGCCGACGCCAATGCAGCGGGCGTGTTCGGGCCTGACCTCGACCAGCTCCAGCCCGATGCCCGCCGCGTGCGCGAGCAGATCGACAGCGGGGGCGGCGGCATGCCGGCCGACATCATCGAAGGCGACGAGGCTGACACCGTCGCGCGCTACGTGGCACGGGTCGCGGGCCGAGGCGGGGTCGAGGGCGCCGACGCCAACGGCACCGGCTCGCGGGGTGGCACGAAGCCGAGCGAGGATGCGACCTCCGGTGACTCGAGCGACGCAACCGGGTAGCCTTCCCGGCATGCTCGACATCCGCATCATTCGCGAAACACCCGAAGTCATCGAAGCGACCCTGCGTCGTCGTGGTTCGACTGCAGACGTGGGAGCGATCGTCGCACTCGACGAGCAGCGTCGTGCCCTCGTCACGCAGGTCGAGGAGCTGCGCCAGGAGCGCAATGCCGCCTCGAAGGAGATCGGCGCCGCGAAGGGCCGGGGCGAGGATGCCGAAGCCGCCATGGCCGCGGTGCGTGAGCTCGGTGATCGCCTGTCGGCGCTCGAGGAGCAGGAGCGCGCAGCATCCGCGCGCCTGGACGCGGAGCTCGTACTGCTCCCCAACATCGTGGCCGACGACGTGCCCGACGGGGGCGAGGACGAGGGCACGGAGCTGCGCCGCGTGGGCGACCCGCTCATCGTGGAGGGCGGCACGACCGACCACCTCGACCTCGGCATCGCGCTCGACGTGATCGACATGGAGCGTGGCGCCCGCACCTCGGGCAGCCGCTTCGCGTACCTCAAGGGTGACGCGGCGCGCCTGCAGTTCGCGCTCACGCAGTTCGCGCTCGACCGGTTGGGCGCCAACGGGTTCGTTCCCGTCGTGCCGCCCGTGCTCGTGCGCGAGGAGGCGATGTGGGGCACCGGGTTCTTCCCGGCCGACGCATCGCAGATCTACCGCATCCCGGAGGAGAACCACGATCTCTTCCTCGTGGGCACGAGCGAGGTGCCGCTCGCCGCGCTGCACATGGACGAGATCCTCGACGCCGACGAGCTGCCGCTGCGCTACGCGGGCGTGTCGAGCTGCTTCCGTCGCGAGGCCGGTGCTGCCGGCAAGGACACGCGTGGGCTCATCCGCGTGCACCAGTTCGACAAGATCGAGATGTTCTCGTTCGTCGAGCCACACGCCTCCACGCAGGAGCACGACTTCATCCTCGCGCGGGAGGAGGAGCTCATCGCGGCCCTCGAGCTGCCCTACCGGGTCGTGAACATCGCGGCGGGTGACCTCGGCGCGCCTGCGACCAAGAAGTACGACATCGAGGTGTGGTTCCCGGGCCAGCAGCGCTATCGCGAGCTGACCTCGTGCTCCAACACGCTCGACTACCAGGCCCGACGCCTCAAGGCGCGCGTGCGCCGCGAGAAGGGCACCGAGTTCGTGCACACGCTCAACGGCACGGCCTTCGCCATCGGCCGCACCATCGCGGCGATCTTCGAGAACCACCAGCAGGAGGACGGCACGATCGCCGTGCCCGAGGCACTGCACGAGTACGGGGCCCCGAAGGTCATCCGCAAGACCCGCACCGGCGTGACCGCCTGACCTGATCGCCCCGTAGCGGTGCGTCAGGCGTGGTCGTGCGCAGTCGTAGCTCCCCCGGGCTCCCGAGCCCCTATCCCGTATATCGGGTGGCGTCGTTCGAGCGTTGCACGAGGTGGCGTCGGATGCGGGTCGGACAACGCGACGAGGACCCCGGAGTGAGCTCCGGGGTCCTCGTGTGTCAGTTCACGTCGTGCGAGTGGTCAGTCGAGTCCGAGCTTGCGCTTGAACTCGGCGATCTCCGCCTCGTCGATCGGCGGCGTGTCACCGTCGAAACCGGTCGTCGCGACGACGGCCAGGTTCGCGGCATCCTCCGCAGCTCCGTCTTCCTTCTTCGCTTCGCGCTTGTCGATGAAGCGTCCGAGCACCGTCTCCGTGGCCTTGCCGTCACGCGCGAGACGTCGCTCGTAGCGCCAGGCGACGAGCACCGTTCCCTCGTACAGGAAGAACAGCGGCACGAGCCACATCGCGGTGGTCACGGGGTCGACGCCCGGGAGGGCGACGGCCAGCGCAGCCAGTGCGACGTAGGCATACCGTCGGTACTTCTTGAGCAGTCCGTGCGACAGCACCCGGAACCGCACGAGCGCGAGCAGCACGATCGGGAGCTGGAACACCATGCCCACCGACATCAGCACCGCAGCCGCGAACGTCAGGTATTCCTGCGCCCGCACCTGCACGTCGTAGAGGTCCGAATCGAAGCCGATCAGGAAGCTGATCGCCGAGGGCAGTGCGATGTAGTACGCGAACGCGACGCCCGCGGCGAACAGGAGCGATCCTGCCGTCACGAAGCCGAGCACCGTACGCCGCACGTTCTCGGCGGTGGCCGGAGCGATGAAGCTCCACATCTGCCAGAGCAGCACGGGCAGCGACACGGCGAGGGCCGCCATGAAGCTGACCTTGATCGACGTCATGAAGGGCTCTGCGACCCCCA
>JAOPYW010000322.1 GCA_025964405.1 Thermoleophilia bacterium
ACTTGTATGCCACGATACGAACTATATTCGCCATGCCCCAACACGCGGTGACCGTGATCCACGTGGATCCGGCGTCGGTCGTGAGAAGGAGCGGCACAGAGCCGCTGCCGGTGGCCACGCCGCCTACCCAGATGTCGTTCGCGTCGACCGCGTCGACCGCCGAGTAGGTGGGAGCGCCCGATCGAAGGCTCCACGCGTTCGACGCCTGCGTCATGGCTGCACCGTCGCGGTCGCGCTGGCTCAGGGTGAGCTGTGCCGGCGCGTTGGCGCCGAATCCGATGCGGCAGGCCCCCGTGAGGGCGGTGCCTCCCACGGTGAGCGCGCCCATGTCGAGGTCGGTGTCGGAGCAACCCGACAGCGACAAGGTCGTGGAGGTGAGCACCTCGACCGCGACCGTCGAGGAGGCAGATGCTCCGAACGATGGCCGTGATGCCGCGAACGTGCACGCGAGCACCAATGCACCGAAGCACGCGGCGACGGCGAATCTGGTTCCGCGACGACTGTGACCGGCACACGGTGACATACCGTAGTGCATCGACGCAGGGCCGTGGCGACTTGAATGGGTCGATCCCCGCCTCGGAAGGGTACGCACCCCCCATGACTTCAGGGCAGGGCATCAGGTGTCGAGGCGTGCGCGGGGCAACCGTCGCGAGCGCGAACACGTCGGAGGCGATCCGCGAGTCGGTGACCGAGCTCGTGCAGGCGCTCGTCGATGCGAACGGCATCGACTCCGGTGACGTGGCGAGCGCGTTCTTCACGACGACGCCCGACCTCGACGCGGCGTTCCCCGCCGAGGGCGTGCGCCACATGGGCTGGGAGTACGTGCCGCTGCTGGGCGCCGTCGAGATGGCCAAGCCGGGCTCCCTCACCCACGTGATCCGCGTGCTGCTGCACTGGAACACCGAGCTCGGCCCCCGCGAGATCCAGCACAAGTACCTTCGCGGCACCGACGTGCTGCGCACGCCCGGCCCGGGTGACACGCCGCAATGACCGACGCCGCACCGCCCATCGCCCTTGCCGACGCCACGGTGACGATCATCGGCCTGGGCCTGCTGGGCGGGTCGATCGGCATGGCGCTCGACGGTCAGTGTGCGCGACGCATCGGGGTCGAGCGTAGCGGCGACGTCGACGGCGCCAGTGCGGCGCTCGAGCGTGGTGCGGTCGACCACGTCGACGAACTCGCGCGCGCGGTGGCGGCCGCCGACCTGGTGATCCTCGCAACGCCGATCGAGACCACGGTGGAGCTGCTGCCGCAGGTAGCGGCCCATCTCGTGCCTGGCGCCGTGGTCACCGACGTCGGCAGCACGAAGGTCGCCGTGGTCGACGCGATGCGGGCCCTCGACGTCGACGCGACGATGTGGGGCGGGCACCCGATGCGCGGCGGCGTGGAGCAGGGCATCGAGCACGCGCGCGGTGACCTGTTCCGCGGCGGGCCGTGGGCCCTGTGCGAGGTCGCCGCACCCGACGCGGGGGCTCGAGCGCTGCTCGAGCAGCTGCTGGTCGCGGCCAACGCGACGCCCGTCTTCATCGAGGCCGACGATCACGACGCGATCGTCGCTCACACCAGTCACCTGCCGTACGTGGTCGCGCAGGCCGTGGCACATGCCGTGCGCACGGAGGATGACCGCGGCCTTGCCGGCGCCGGCCTCGATGGGGCAGTCCGTCTGGCGCGCGGCGACGTCGACATGTGGAGCGGCGTGCTACGCACCAACGCCGACCACGTGCTCGCAGCCATCGAACACCTGCGTTGGCAACTCGACATCGCTGCCACACGCATCGCCGCGGGCGGTCCACTCGGCGAGCTCGACGACTGGCTCGCGGAAGGCCGCGCCCTCGCGATCGGCGATGAGGCCGACTCCCCGGGCACGCTGCGCACCTGATCGTTCGGCGCGAAAGTGTGCTCAAGGTGCCGCGAATGGAACACGGTGCACACGTTCGGCAATCGCACGCGAACCCGGGGCCGCGTCCGCGAACGCAGAACGGCCCCGCGTGCTGCCGAGGAGGCGGCGTTCGGGGCCGTTCGAAACAGCACGGCGCGCCCTGCGCGCCGGTCACGTGCTCGCGTCTGCTACTCGAAGTACTCCTGGAGTGACTCGAGCACGGCGACGCGGTTCTTGCCGGCCTTGACCACGCGTCCGCTCGACGGCAGCTTGGGCACGCGGCTGTGCGCGGCACCGAGGCCGTCGAGGAGGCGGCAGGGCAGGTAGGAGCGGAAGTCCTCACCGATGAGGCCGACGTCGGAGTACTCGTACTCCCCGAGCACCTCGGCGAACAGCATCACGTCGCGGCGCGGCTGGTGGGTGTAGGCGATGATGTCGCCGACCTTGATGTCGAGGAACGCCATCGTCAGCGCGGCATCCTGCTCCTGCACCGACAGCTCCTCGCCGTCGGCGATCTTCTGCTTGAGCACGCGCAGGTCGAGCTTCGGGCTGTAGCTCCAGCCGATCACGGCCCGGCCCTCGCGGAGCTGGTCGCGAACGCCGGCCACGGGCTGTGCGTTGTCGTCGAGGGTCAACGCACGCCAGATGTCACGATCCTTGAGCTTCACTGCAACCA
This sequence comes from Thermoleophilia bacterium, assembly GCA_025964405.1. Lineage (GTDB taxonomy): Bacteria > Actinomycetota > Thermoleophilia > Gaiellales > SKUG01 > JAGQUL01. Next base: position 2,557 of record JAOPYW010000322.1, read on the forward strand.
CTTTCCGAGTACTTCGAGTTGGAGCACTCCATGCTACGCGGTTGCGGCCTCGGAGGAAAGCGCGAGCACCTCGTTGGCGTTCGGGCCGCAGAGGAAGAGGAATTCCGTGTTGCGCACGTGGCTCACTTCACCGACCCGCGCACCCTTCCGGTCATGGATGCCGATCTGGGCCCCCACGTACCGCGGGAAGTCGATCGGGGCGACCGCCGTCTCGCCGTGCTGGGAGAGCAGTTCGGTGATGGCCTCGCGCGCGAAGAACCCCTCGTCGCTGAACGACACCAGGAGCCACGGCGTGTCGATCGACTCCACGAGCGCACTGAACGCATCCCACGCACGTACGCGCGAGTTGTAGTCGCTGCGCGACGTGCGCACGTCGATGCGTTTGCGGGCGATGCCGTAGGTCTCGGGCGCGTCGTTGCGCACCAGCGTCTCCCAGATGTGGTAATTCCCGGCGTAGGAATGCTGGTTGTAGGGCGGGTCGAGGTAGGTGAGGTCGACGCCCTGTGCCGCGAGTGACGGGGCCAGCTCGTTCGCGTCGGAGCGCACCGCGCTCCCCGTGCCGGCGATCAGCTCGGGCAGGCGCAGCTCGAGGTCGTTCGACGCGCGCGGCGCCCACTGCTTGAGGTACGCCATCTGCACGCCGGTGGTGGAGTCGACGCGATCGGCGGCCTCCATCAGCGACGTGAGCAGGATGGCGCGCTCGGTCGGGTTGGCGGCCACGACGTCGATCTCGGCGCGGATCGCGTCGATCCGCATGCCGTTGCGCGGCTGGAAGTAACGGGCCTGTCGACAGAACGTCTCGGTCACGTAGCCGTCGACGGGCGGCAGTGCGGCGAGGTGGTCGAGCTTCGCGCGCAGCTCCCCGACATCGACCATGTCGGCGTCGGTCGCCACGTAGCACTGCGCGAGCACCTCGGCGTAGCTCGCGACGTCGTTCGCGATGACGTGCAGGCCGAGGTCACGCTTGAGCGCCTGGGCTACGCGGGTCGTGCCGGTGAACAGGTCGCAGGCGGTGCGAACGTCGGGGATGCGGCCGACGATGTCGACGATGCGTGGCACGAGCCTGCGCTTGGATCCCAGGTACTTGATCATTCGCCGACGATCGTACCGTCGGCGACGGACAGCGCTACTTCGCGGGCACGGGCTCCGGTGCTGGTGCGGGCTTCGGTGCGGGCACGGGCTTCGGTTCTGGCTTCGGTTCTGGCTTCGGTGCCGGAGGCGGAGGTGGAGGTGGAGGTGGAGGCGGAGCATCGGCCGACTGCACGGTCACGTTGTAGATGCCGATCGGCGAGACCGGCTTGGAGACCTCGCCCTGGCCGTTGTCCTCGGTCGCCGTCTTGTTCAGGCGCTCGAGCACGTCGAGCCCGTCGGTCACCTTGCCGAAGATCGTGTAGGTCGCGGGCAGGGGCGTGTCCTTGGTCATGACGAAGAACTGGCTACCCTGCGTGTTCGGCCCGGAGTTGGCCATGGCCACGGTGCCCTTGGTGTAGATCGTCTCCTTGGGCGGCAGCTCGTCGTTGAACATGTATCCCGGGCCGCCGGTGCCCTTCCCGGTCGGGTCACCCGACTGCACCATGAAATCCTTGACCACGCGATGGATCGGCGTGCGTTCGTAGAACCCCTGCCCGGCCAGGAAGACGAAGTTGTTCACGGCGTTCGGCGCCACCTTCGGCAGCAGCTCCACCCCGATGTTGCCCTGGCTGGTGGCGAGCGTGGCGGTCCACACCTTGTTGACGTCGATCGTCATCGGCGGTGGGGTCGGCCACTGGGCCTTGGGCGGATGCCCCGTCATGGGTGACCACGGCACGAGGGTCGCGCGTTGCTGGACGGCGATGCTCACGCGTCGTGCTCCTCGACCGTGATGTCGCGGAAGGTGATCGGGGTGCGCGGCGCGGAGACCTCGCCGCTCGGGCTCGGGCCGACCGGGGTCGCGTTGAGCTTGTCGACGACGTCCATGCCGCTCGTGACCTTGCCGAAGATCGAGTAGGCCGGGGGCAGCGGAGCGTCGTGCGTCATGATGAAGAACTGGCTGCCGTTGGTGTTCGGGCCGGCGTTCGCCATCGCGACGGTGCCCTTGGCGTAGACCGTACCCGCGGGCGGGAGCTCGTCGGCGAACTCGTAACCGGGGCCACCGGTGCCCGTGCCGGTCGGGTCGCCCGACTGGAACATGAAGTCCTTCACCACGCGGTGGATCGCGACGTCCTTGTAGAACCCCTGGTCAGCGAGGAACCTGAAGTTGTTCACCGTGTTCGGCGCCTGCTTCGCGAGCAGCTCCACGCCGATCGTCCCCTGGTCGGTGGCGAGCGTCGCGGTGTAGCCCTTCGTGGGATCGAGCGTCATCGCAGGCGGTGACGACCACTGCTTCGGGGGAGCGGTGGCCGCAGGCTTCGCGGCGGCCGGGGTGGCGACGGGCGTGGCGGTGGTGATCATCTGCACGGGC
>JAOPYW010000339.1 GCA_025964405.1 Thermoleophilia bacterium
GATGCGCACGAGCGCGATGCGGCGCTCGGAGGTGTCAGCCAGGTGCGCACCTGCGGGCGCAGGGGCCGTGGTGGTGGTCGGAGTTGCAGCGGTGGTAGGAACGGTCGCGGTCAAGCGGTGCCTTTCGGGTGGGTGGATGTTCGAGGTGTGACGAGGGGCAGTCGCGACCTGGTGCACGTGGAGCTCCGCACGGCACGCCTGGGGCAGTTGCCCCCAGATACGACAACGGGAGCCGATGGGCTCCCGTGCATACGTGACGCAATGATGTGACCGGCGCGGCCTCCGCCAGCTCCGAGGAGCGGCGGGGGCGTGGGCGATGAACCCCCCGATACAACACAGACCCCGCTCGGTCCCGTGGAGGGCCGTGTCGAGGTCTGGACGATTGGTGCGGTCACGTGCGTGGCTCCTTGCAGGTAGATCCGTGCGGCTTGCCGCGACGGCGCCTTGCAGGGAGGACACTACCCGATCGACCGGCGTCATGAACGCGACCGGGCGGCCGACACGACGGCCGCATGTCAGTCGACCGCCGCTGCAGGATGTCAGTCGGCCGGGGCGAACACGCGCGCCGGTCACTGGTTCAGGCGAAGGAGCTGATGCCGAGCATGTCGCGCACGTCGTCGTCGACGCCGCTGACCGTGATGTCGCTCCGACGGTTCGCGAGCCACTGGCCGCGCGTGATGGCGACGGTGACTTCGCGACGCGTCTCCTCCGACGGCCCGCCGGGCGCGCGCACGCCCCGCGTCACGACCGTGTCACGCTCGCCGGTCACGACGTAGCCGCACTTCTCGCTGACCCGCAGCGATGCCGCATTGTCGTGCACCGCCGAGGAGGTCGCTTCGCGCGCGTCCAGCTCCCCGAACGCCAACGCCAGGAAGGCCTGCCGCATCTCGGTGCCGAGCCCCTGCCCCTGGTGCGCCAGCGACAGCCACGAGCCCGACCCGATGCTCCGCGTCGCGTCGAAGTCGACCCCCCGCGCATCCTGGGCGCCGACCGGGTGCCCGTCGACGAAGGCGACGAGCAGGAGCGACCACGCCTCCGGCTTCCACGACGCGCGCCCGTGCCAGTGCCACTTGAGGAGGCCGCGCTGGATGTCCTTGGGCTCCGCGTCACTCCACGGCGAGGCGAACGGCATGAAGTCGGGCGCGTGGATCGGCTGCGTGGCGACCTCGGCGAGCTCGAGCAGTTCCGGTTCGGTGGGGAGCCGCAGTTCGAGGCGCGGGGTGCGCACGACGATGCGCGCAGGTGGCCAGGCGTCGGCGAGCGTGGGGGCGGCGGATTCGGCCATGGCTAGGCGACCGGCGCGATCTGGGCGGTGCAGGCGCGGCACCGGCTCGCCGCAGACGGGATCTCGGTCAGGCACTCCGGGCATTCGCGCTGGGTCGACACGCCCTCGTCGGCCTGGGGCACCAGCTTCGCGGTGACGGTGTTGATCGGTTTCACGATGAGGAAGAACACGCCGCCCATCGTGAGGATGAAGGTCACGAGCGTCGTCAGGAAGTTGCCGTACCGGATGTCGGAGCCGTTGAGCGAGAAGGCGAGCCCGTTGAAGTTCGGCTTCCCCACGAGCGCCGTGATGAACTGGAGCACCACGTCGTTCACGAGTGACGTCACGACCGCGCCGAACACCGTACCCGCGATCACGCCGACCGCTAGGTCGATGACGTTTCCCCGCAGGAGGAAGGTCCGGAATTCCTTGAGCATGACGGGGTGCGTCCTTTCGGGAAGCTACGACGTGGGGTGCACGTGAGGCGGCGCCCCGTCGCGCGTGAGACCCCCGAATCTGACACAGTTGGACCCCAGATGCACGCCTCCCACGACGACACGCCCGCGACCGAATCACTCTTCGACGCTCCCGTCGAGGTCGTGCCCGCCGCTGCCCAGGCACCCGCCGCGGCGCAGCGCGAACTGCGCGTGTTCCATGCCGCCGACATCCACCTCGGCAGCCCCCTGCGCGGCCTCGACGCCCACGGCGACCCGACACTCGCCTCGCTCGCGCGCGACGCGCCCCTCAAGGCCTTCCGCCAACTCATCGCCGCCGCCATCGACGAGCGCGCCGACCTGCTCCTCATCGCAGGCGACCTGCTCGACGGTGACTGCGACATCCGAACCCTGCGGGCTGCGATGGGGGAGCTGACGCTGCTGCGCGACGCGGGCTGCGAGATCGTGCTGCTGCGAGGCAACCACGACGCGGCATCGCGCCTCGGCCACGCACTCGACCTGCCGTCGGGGGTGCACGAGCTGCCGGTCGAGCGCCCCGGGAGCGTGCACCTCGACGCGCTCGGCATCGACGTCGTCGGGCAGGGGTTCGCGAACGCCGCGGTCACCGAGCCACTGCACGTCGCCTATCCCGCGCCGCGGCCGGGCCGGCTCTCGATCGCGATGCTGCACACGTCGCTCGACGGGTCGCCGAACCACGACACGTATGCCCCGGCCCCGCTCACCGAGCTGCTCGGCGCGGGTCACCACTACTGGGCGCTCGGTCACATCCACCTGCGCGAGGTGCACGCCGAGGCCCCGGCCTGGGTGGTGTACCCCGGCGTGCTGCAGGGCCGCCACGCGCGGGAGACCGGCGCCCACGGCGCTGCGGTGCTCACCATCCGCGACGGCCACATCGCCGACGTCGAGATGCGTGACTTCGACGTCGTGCGCTGGGAGCACGTGACGGTCGACGTGTCGGGCGTCGAGGATGCCGACGCCGCGATCGGTGTGGTGCGCGCGCAGCTCGAGGAGCTCGCCGCCGCGGCGTCGCTGCCGACGATCGCGCGCATCACGATCACGGGCCGCACGGAGGCGCACGGCGCGCTCACCGCTCCCCGCGTGGAACACGACTTCGCCGAACGCGTGCGCCTGTTGACGGCGCAGGTCGCGCCGGGACGGGTCTTCGTCGAGCGCGTGCGCGTCAGGACCCAGCCGCCGTTGGCAGACCTCGCGGCCGAGGCCACGCCCGATGATCCGCTCGGCATGCTCCTCGCGCGCCTCGACGAACTCGCGCTCGACCCGTCGCCCGCTGCGACCTTCGAGGCGGCGCTCGCGCCCCTGCGCAAGCTGCTGCCCGCCGAACTCCTCGGGTCGGGCGCCGGCAGCAGCGGTGACGGAGTCGGCGCGCTCGACGACGCCCGGGTGACCGCGACGCTCCCCGACGTGCGCAGCGACCTGCTGGTGCGCATGGCCGCGGCGGTGCGCACATGAGGATCGAGACCCTCCGCCTCGACGACTGGGGCCACTTCCAGGATGCGGAGCTGCAGCTCGGCGCGGGCCTGGTGGTCGTGCACGGGCCCAACGAGGCAGGCAAGAGCACCCTGCAGCGCGCGCTGACGAGCCTGCTGTTCGGCATCCCGCCGCGACTCGTCAACGACGCGTGGCGCGTGGGCGACCGCAAGAAGCTGCGTCTCGGCGCACACGTCAGCTTCGCCGACGGCACCGAGTTCGACGTTCGTCGCTCGCACCACCGCGCGCCCGCCGACGTGCGCGGCATCGACGACGAACCACTCGACGCGGAGTCACGGGCGCTGCTCGACCGGGCCGTGGAGGGCCTCGACGCCGCGGCGTTCGACCGCCGCTTCGCCCTCGACCACGCACGCCTGCGCGCCGGCGGCGACGAGCTCGCGCAGCAGGAGGGCTCCCTGGGCGAGACCCTCTTCGCGGCAGCGTCGGGCGTCGTCGATTTGCGCGGCGTGCTGACCGAACTGCGCGGCGATCGCGACAGGTTCTACAACGGCCTGCGCAAGGGCGTGCTCCACGACCAGGTCAAGGCGTTCCGCGATGCCTCCGCCGAACTCGTGCGCGATCGCGGCGACGTCGACCGCCTGGGTGAACTGCGCGCGACCCGTACGCGCCTGCGCACCCGGCTCGAGCAGTCTGCAGGCCAGCGCGCACGCATCGATGCGCAGCTGCAGGAGCTCACGCAGGTGTCGGCCGCACGCGCCTACCTCGCCGAGTGGAACGACCTGCAGGCCCGGCGCGCCGAGGCCGGATCCCGCCCGCACCTCGACGCGCGCTCCGCAGCCCGCGTCACGCAGCTGGTGACCGCACGTGCGAGCGACCATGCGGCACGCACCGCCGACGCCGCGCGCCTCGCGCG
>JAOPYW010000344.1 GCA_025964405.1 Thermoleophilia bacterium
ATGATCCACCCGTCGACGAAGCCGTCACCCCTGGTGACGACTTCGGCGCGTCGGGTGCGCGGAGCGGAGCCGAGCCCACCTCCGATGTCGATGGCGACCCCGCTGAGCGCTTCGAACGCAAGCGGCGCGACGAGGCGGAACGCATGGATCTCATGCGCTCCGAGCTCGACCAGGAGGACGAGGCACTCGGACGACAGCGACGCGAGAACGTCCGCGTGCACGTGCAGATCCCGCTGACGATCCGCATGTCGGGACGTGACGCCCCGGGCCGCACGCGTGACGTCTCGGCCACCGGTGTGGGCTTCTCCACCCGACTTCCGGTCGAGATGGACCAGCGCGGCGAGGTCACCATCGAATTCGGCGACTGGAACTTCACGAAGGCCGTCGTCATCCGCTTCATCAAGCCGATCCTCGCCGGCAACGTCATCGGTGCCCAGTTCGAGAAGTTGTCGGACGACGAACGCGAACGGCTCGTGAAGCGGGTCTTCGACGTGCAGCGCGACCAGCTCAAGTCGGGCCGGAAGTAGTCTTCAGGCAGCGTCGTCGATGAAGCGGGCGGCCGGACGGGCATCGGCACCGTCGGGTGCGTAGCCGCCGATCTGCTGGAATTTGCGTGCCGCACCGAGTTCCTGGCGAGCGAGCTGCTTGAGCTCCGCCACGCGCTCCATGTTCGCCGAGTGCAACTGGTCGAGCCGTCCCGCGAGCGTGAGGTGTTCCAGACCGAGCGCAGCTCCCCCGACCACCAACGCCTGGAACCGGCCGAAGGCGTCGTTGTAGCGATTGCGGGCGGCGAGCGACGCCTCGAAGTCGGTGCCGACGACCAGCTCGATGCGTACGTCGTTGGCGAGCGTGATCAGCTCCTCCAGGACGGCGACGAGTTCGGAACCGGCGTTCATGCTGCAGCGGCACCGAGGTTCATGGATTCGGCCCAGGCCTCGCGGAGCTCACGGACGAGGCCGATGGATTCGCGGATGAGCGGAGCTTCGTTCGCAGCCAGGCCCGCGGCCATGTGGCGGTTGACGAACAGGTAGAGGTCGCGCAGGTTGCGGGCGATCTCGCCGCCGCGCTCCATGTCGAGCGTCACGTTGAGCTCGTTGATGATGGCCTGGGCGCGCCCCGTGGCGTTGTTCGCGCCGGCGAGGTCGCCGTCTTCGAGGGCCTTGGCGGCGCGGCGCATGAAGCGCAGGGCACCGTCGTAGCACATGAGCGTCAGCTGTTCGGGCGACGCGGTCTCCACCGCGTTCACTCGATATGCATCGTGGCCGATCTGGCTCATGAATTCCCCACCCAGGTCCTCAGGTTGACTTCAGTACGTATCGGGCTTGGATTCGAAGCGCTTGAGCCGATCAGTGCACATGGGTCGAAGTGCAAGTGATGCACGGGTCAGACGACCTGTCGCGTCTGGATCGCCGTGAGCAGGCGGGATGCATCGGGCTGCTCAGGATCGAGGCCGAGCGACTCGCCCAGCAGGATCTCGGCGTCCTCCCACATCTCCTTCATCGTGGCGACCTTGCCGAGCCCGGTCAACGAGACCGGGTCGGGGCCGAATCGCTGCACGTATTCCATGTACTCCTCGCCGGCCATGTCGACGAACTGGCGCCGGAGGTAGAGCTCGGCGAGCTGCAGGTGCCGGAGGCGGTCGTCGGGCTGCACCTGCGCAAGGAGCGGATGCAGCACCTCGAACTGGTCGGTCGCCTCGAGCTTGGCGAGCGCCTCGAGATTGCGCAGCACGGTCATGCCGGCGGCGGGTTCGGTCGGCACGAGGGCGGTGACGCCGTCGCTGGCGCCGGTCGCGAGTTCCTTCCACGCGACGTACACGGCGCGCTCGGCGGCCGGCAGCTCCTGTGCGGTCGCGATGCGCTCGAGCGAGGATGCCATGCGGTCGGCATCCTCCTGCACGACCGCGGCGAGGAACGCGGCCTGGGCCGCACGGCTGGCGACGATGTCGAGCGGGTCGATCGTCATGGCGTCGGTGTAGGCCGCTTCGAAGTCACGCTGGGCGAGGCGGAGCTCGGCGCGCGCGATGAGTGCGCCGGAGTGCGTCGGGTTCGGCGTCAGCACGCGTGCGTAGCGCTCTTCCGCGGCCGCGTATTCGCCCGCGTCGTGGAACGCTGCAGCGATGAGCACGTTGGCCGTGGCTCCGTGTGAGCGATCGCCGAGGAGCTCGTCGACCCGGGCGGATGCCGCGTCGACCCCGCGCGTCTCGAGCAGCGCGTCGGTGAGGTCGATGAGCATGCCGAGGAAGGTCGGAGCCTCCTCCTGGGCGCGCTCGAGTTCGGCGCAGCACTCCTCCATGCGGTTCTGCTCACGCAGCGCGGCGGCGAGGAGCGCGCGGGCCTGGTAGGTGCCCTTGCCCTTGGCACTGACGAAGCGCGCTGGCGCATCCCCCAGCTCGAGCGCGCGTCGCGCCTGCACCTCGGTCTGGATCCAATCGCCGGAGTGCGCGTGGGTCACGGCGAGCTCGTAGACGAGGTCGGTGTAGGCCGGCCACCAGCCGAGTGCCTGTTCGGCGAGCTCGATGGCGGCCGCTGTGCGACCGAGGCTCCGGCGGGCGTTGATGGTGCGCTGCACCATGAGGGGCGCGAACTGCTGCTCGTGCCACGCCGAATCGGTGTCCTTCGCGATCGCAATGGCTTCTTCGAACCAGCGCAGGGCCTCGGCCCAGTCGTTCATCGAGGCGTGCTCGGTGCCGATGTTGAAGCACGTGAAGGCGGTGCGCTCGTGCTGCACCTGCGACATGAGCAGGTCCAGGTTGCGCTCGTGCTTGTCGCGCGCGTCGACGACCGTCGACAGGTACCCGAAGTGATCGACGCGGATCGAAGTCTGCTGGAAGCGCTCCGGCAGCCAGGTGGGGAAGTTGCCGAGCAGCTGCTCGTGCACCTCGCCCTTCCAGAAGTACTGCGGCCGGCGCTGGAACATGCGCATCGGGGCGTGAGTGGCCTCGCTGCCGACGTCACCGCTGCCCATGAAGTGGGTCTCGATGATGTGGAAGCCCTCGACCCAGGTGCGCTGCGCGAGCGTGCGGAACTGGTGGGCGTCCTCGGCGATCACGTGTTCGTCGGCGTCGAGCCACACGGCCCAGTCGCCGGTCGCGAACGACAGCGCGTGGTTGCGCGCCTCGCTGAACGAGCCCGTCCAGGTGAAGTCGTGCACTTCGGCGCCGAACTCGAGTGCGATCTCCCTGGTGCGGTCACTCGAACCGGTGTCGACGATGACGATCTGGTCGACGTGGCCCTGGAGCGGGGTGAGGCAACCCGGAAGCATCTCCTCCTCGTCCTTGACGATCATCACGACCGATACCGTGCGGGGCTCAGTGCGCACTGCGAGCTCGGCGATTCGCTTGATGCGCGTTCGGAGCGATGCGAACGAAGGTGTCAGCCGTTCAGGCACGCCGGCCACCTGCTGAGCACGCTGCAGCCGATCCTTCACGGATCGCAGGTTGGCGCGCGCCTGGACGTGGGTCGGATCGATGTCACGCACGGCCTCGAAGAGCCGACGGGCGAGCTTGGTGTGCCCGAGCTCGTACACCGAGGCGCCGAGCAGGTTGAGGAGTTCGGGCTCCTGCGGCTGGGCTTCGAGCGCGGGAACGAGCAGGGCGACGGTGCGGTCGTGCGGTGCGGCCCACAGGAAGCGGTCGTCGTGGGGGATCGCTCCTGACATCGCACGCAACGCACCCGCGGCATACTTGCGCGCCTGGTAGACGCGCTGCGGATCCTCGGAGCGTTCGGCCACGGCGACGAGGCCGTCGAACTCCTCCATGCGCTGGTTGCGGATGGCGTCGTTGACCAGCTCCTCGTACAGCGCGTACATGCGCTCGCCATCGTCGAGCAGGCGCTCGAGGCGCTGGGCGGGCGTGGCGGCGGCGCCGATGCTGCCGCTGCGGAAACGAGATGCCGTGGGTCGTTCGGAATTCGAGGTCATGCACGCGTGGTCGGCGTCGGTGCGACCACGCTTGAACGGGTACGAGCGTGCTGGAAACGCTGCAGGAATCGAACGTGTGTCAGGCGGCGCGCAACGTGGCGAAGGTCGTCGTCACCGATTCGGGCGAGGTGACGATGACCCCGACCCTGCGCGCGAGCTGTGCCCGCGATCGGGCCATGCGACCAGTGGCGATCACAGCATCCACGGCCCGGAGCACCGGGAGGTCGTTCTCGTCGCTCGATTCCACGAGCACGACATCGGGCAGCGCTGCGTCGCCGAGCGCGTCGGCGAGCGCATCGAGCGCGGCGTAGCCGGCGTCGTCGCGAGGGTCGATGCGAATGCACACCGTCACGTCGTCGTCGGGTCCGAAGGCGGTCAGTGCGGCGGTCAGCGACGCGGTCGTGGCCTGCGGATCCAGACGATCTGCGCAGGCCAGGAGCACGTGGCTCCGGGTCGCACCCAGCTCCGCCGTCGCCTCCGCGTCGGGCACCCCGATCACCGGTGCGCCGTGTCGATCGGGGTCGAACGACGTGCGTTGGATGACGAGGTCGGCGCGGTAGGAGCCCACGCTGAACTGGTCCTCCTCCGGGCGCAGCTGCCACTTGGTGGCGAACCGGGCCTGGTTGGCCGCCATCGTGGCAGCCCAGTCGATCCGCTCGGCGGTGAACGTGCGGCTGCCGAAGTGGTGGATGAAGGAGTCGTGCGCGATGCGACACTCGAAGCCCGCAACACCGGTGCGGATGCAGATGTCGTCGTCCTCGAAGTTGCCGAGCCCGAAGCGCAGGTCGAAGCCGCCGATGCGATCGAGCACGGCGCGCTCCATGAGCAGGCAGAAGCCCACGAGTCGCACGAAGGCGTCGGATGCCCCCGCGTGGTCGGCGGTGAAGGTGTCGGCCCACGCGTCGAGACCGTCGAGCGTGTCGGTGTCGTAGGTCACGCCGGGGACGGCCTGGACACCGGCGATGTTGTTGCTGCGCGGTCCGGCGATGCCGACGTGTGGTCCGCGGTCGAGTTCGCGATGCAGGGCCGTGAGCCAACCCGCCGTCACGACGACGTCGTTGTTGAGGAGCAGGACCCGCTCACCGAGCGATGCGGCGATGCCCTGGTTGCAGCCTCCTCCGAAACCGAGGTTGCGATCGTTCTCGATGACGACCGCGCCGCGGAACGCGCCGTCCGCGGGCTCGGAGCTCAGCTCCCGCAGGTACTCGACCGTGCCATCCGTGGAACCGTTGTCGACGAACACGAACTCGAAGGGCTCGGGCGTGAGGCGCAGGATGCTCTCGACGCAGAGGCGCGTCACCTCGAGCTCGTTGCGCGTGAGGATCACGATGCTGGTGAGGGGCGCCTGCGACGAGGTGGCCGGGTCGCCCTGCGTGTCGGTCGGATTCGACATGCGCTCCCCATCGGCTCGCAGCACGCGACCCTTGCGCCGATCAGGTCACGTTGGGTCGACTGCAACGCGTGTCGGGCGCCCCCCACCCGGCACCAGCTGCGGGGCGCCGCGCTCCGGGTAGGGCAGTTCGATGAGGTCGAAGTCGCGCGCGACGATCGCCCCGGGAAAGACATCGCGTGCTTCGCGCACCACGTCGCGGGTGAGGTAGCGCGACGAGATGTGCGTGAGGGCGAGCATGCCCACGTCGGCTGCGGCCGCCGTGAGGGCCGCCTCCTCCGCCGTCGCGTGGTTCGTCTTGTTCGCGCGAACGATGTCCTCCTGGAGGAAGGTCGCCTCGTGCACGAGGAGCGTGGCATTGCGCGACGCGTCGCGAACGACGCTGCAGGCCCTCGTGTCGCCGGTGTAGACCACGCGCCGCCCACTTCGCGACTCACCGACCACGTCGACGGCGCGCACCACGGTGCCGTCCTCGACGGTGACGTCGTCGCCGCGCTGCAGCACGCCGAAGTCGGGTCCATGGGTGACGCCGAGTGCTCGTGCGTGCTCGACGTCGAGGCGCCCCGGACGGTCCTCCTCCTCCAGCACGTACCCGACGCTCGGCACACCGTGCTCGGTCGGGATGGCGAGCATGCTCGCGCCGTCGGCCGCCCAGACCTCGCCGCCCGCCGTCTCGACGACCTCGACGTCGTAGGGCAGGGTGCCGATGAGGTGGTAGCTGTCACGGAGGAAGCGCTTCAGGTGGTTCGGCCCGACGAGCAACAGCGGCGCCTCCCGCTCCCGCAGCGCGAACGTCTTGAGCATGCCCGGCAGCCCCATCACGTGGTCGGCGTGCAGGTGCGTCAGGAAGATCGCGTCGAGCTCCGCCAGGCCGGTCGAGCGCATGAGCTGGCGCTGCGTGCCCTCGCCGCAGTCGAGCAGCAGGCGCGCTCCGCCCCGGCGCACGAGCGCGCTCGCGAGCCCACGACTCGCGGTGGGAACCGAGGCGGCAGTGCCGAGGAAGACGAGGTCGAGGTCCATTCGACCCGCCATCGTATCCGACCGGGACCCGAACGAGTCGGACGCGCCGGGGATCCCCCCAGCGCGTCCGGTACTGCGTCGAGCGCGGGGGCACGCCCCCGGGTCGCCTACTTCGCGTCGTCGGCCTCGTTCGCGTAGCCGACGTGCAGGTGGTCGTCGTGGTCGGGGAGCGCGAACGACGCGCCACCCATGTCCCACAGGCTGATGATCTCCTTGGGCTGCGACGATTCCGGCAGCAGGAGCAGTTCGCGCACCGCGCGCCAGATGTTGCTGCCCCGCGTCTGCGTGCTGGGCGTGATGACCTCGCCACCGAGCGAGCCGATGTCGACGCCCTGGCCCATCGAGTGGAGCGACACGTTGCCGCCGGCCGTGAACACGTTGTGGCCGGAGATGAGGCACGTGACGTGGACCGTGCCGAACCGCGCCCGCAGGAACTCGATCGTCATGAGCACGCGCGGGTCGATGAGCCCCGCCTCGATGTCGCCCCGACCGCCCTCGTAGATGTCGGCGTCCTCGTCGGCGAGCACGCGCTGGGCGAGCTCCTCCTTCGCCTCGTCGCTCGACAGCCCGCGCACGAGGGCCGTGGTGCCCAGCGCATCGAACCAGTCGGCGAGGAACACCGTGCGTCGCACGTGGAACCCGGTGTGCGACGCAGCGTAGTAGGCACGCAGCGATGCAGCCTCGGTGGATCGGGCGCCGCCGAGGTAGGTCGCCACGGTGCGCGCCTGGTCGGCGCGGTTCGTGCGCGACACGGTGCCGTCACCGTTGCCGTCGCGGCCGTACGCCTTCCACGCCGCGTCCGTCAGGTTCGCTCCGAGGAGGTTCCCGCTCGAGCGGAAGTCGTTCTCCTGCCAGGCGATCGCGGCGAGCAGCGACCAGTCGGTGCTGGTGCCCTTCGCGGCTGCCTGCAGCAGGGTGGCGTCGACGGCCGTCAGGCGCGGCTGTTCGGGGATGCGGCCCTTCGGGACGTAGCTCTCGCGGAACAGGCGGGCGTCGCCGCCGGTGCCGTCGTCGGTGGTGTCCTCCGCGGCTGCTGCCGCTGCTGCCGCACGTGCCGCCTTCGCCGCGGCCTTCGCGGCAGCGGCCGCTGCACGACGCTCCGCCGGCGTCGTCGCGGGCTGGG
>JAOPYW010000345.1 GCA_025964405.1 Thermoleophilia bacterium
CGTGGACGCAGCGACGGGAAGCCCGGCGGCGACGTGGGCGGCAAGCCCGGCGTGCGGCGCGGCAAGTCCGGCGGACAGCGCGGCGGCTGAGCCCTGCGAGTTCCACACGAGCAGCTGGTCGTCGGCCTGCACGTGACCCCCGAACCACGCTGACGGCGCGGCGGCGGCGACTGCCACGGCGGGCGCGAGCCCGAAGCCCGGAGCGGGGTGGGGCGCAGCCGGCCCGGCGTGCGGTGCTGACGGGTGCGTCTGGGGAGCGGTGAGCGGAGCCTGGCCCGGGAAGGGGTCGAGGCGACCGACGCCCGCGTTGCCGACGATCGTCGCGTAGACCGAGTCGAGCTCCTCCGAAGTCGGCGCGAAGCCGGCGGCCGGAGTGAGGTCGGGCGCCGGTGCGGCGACGACCATCTGGTGCGACACGAACTCCTGGCGCGCGGCGGGTGCGGGCGGCGCGACGTGGGTCGGCTCGCCGAGCGGGTGCGGCGTGTGCACCGTCGTCTGCGCGATGTTCGGGCGCGTCGAGAGCACGGTCGTCGCCAGCGGTGCGCGGTTGGGCGCCTCGTAGCGGCGGGCGGGCTGCAGGCCGTGGAAGTCGAACTCCTCGGGAGCAGCTGTCGGAGCGGGTGTGGGTGCGGCGGTCGGAGCCGGTGTGGGCGCGGCCGTCGGAGCCGGTGTGTACTGCGCGATCTGCGGCTGCGGCGTCGACATGTCGAGGCCGGAAGTGAGCTGGGCGAGCATGGCGTCGACCGCGGATCCGGCGGAGACGGGTGCATCGGTCGGCGCGGGCGCCGCGACCGGAGCTGCGATCCCTACCGGAGCGGCGATCTCTACCGGAGCGGCGATCGGAGCGGGAGCTGCGAACGGCGCCGCAGCGCGAGCGAAGGGCACCGGCGGGAGGGCGAGCGCTGGCAGGCCACCGGAGGTGGCCGCGAACTGCTCGTCGGGAAGGGGCGTGTGCTGCTGCTGGGAGAACGTCATGGGAGGAACGCCTTTGGGCTGGGAACCCGTAGAAAGGGATTGCGTCCCGTCCAACATGCACCGGGTTCGCGTTCTTGTAAAGCCCCCAACATGGTCTGATTTCGTGCCCGCAGGTACAGTTCCTCGCGTGAAGCCCCTCGCGCACCGACCCGGATACCGCCACCAGTTCTCGATCGGCGCGAACGACCTCGCGATCGGCGACGGAGCCTTCCTCGTGATCGCCGGACCATGCTCGGTCGAGAATGCCGGCTTCGTCGACATCGCCGCCGCCGTCGCCGACGCCGGCGCGAGCATGCTGCGCGGCGGCGCGTGGAAGCCGCGCACCTCGCCGAACTCGTTCCAGGGCCTCGGTGCCGACGCCCTCGAGATCCTCGTCGCCGCGCGCACGCGCACGGAGCTGCCCTTCGTCACCGAGGTGCTCGACCCCCGCCACGTCGCCGAGGCGGCCGCCGTCGCCGACGTGCTGCAGGTCGGTGCGCGCAACATGGCGAACGCCGTGCTGCTGCGTGAAGTGGGACGCAATGGCGTGCCCGTGCTGCTCAAGCGCGGGTTCGGATCGACGGTCGACGAGCTCGTGCGCGCCGCCGAATACCTGCTCGCCGAGGGCACCGAGGATGTCATCCTCGTGGAGCGCGGCATCCGCACCTTCGAGGATTCGACCCGCTTCACGCTCGACATCTCCGCCGTGCCGGTGCTGCGCTCCCGCACCCATCTGCCGATCATCGTCGACCCCTCGCACGCGGCGGGCCACGCCGCCTTCGTGAGCGACCTCGCGCGCGCGGCCGCCGCGGTCGGAGCCGACGGCATCATGGTCGAGGTGCACGACGACCCGGCGAGCGCCATATCCGACGCTGAGCAGACGCTCGACGTGCCCGCCTTCCGGGCACTCGTGGAATCGCTCGACCCGATCCTCGCGGCCGTCGGCAAGCGTCGCAGCGTCGCCGGAGCGACGGCCGGCACCGGCGCCTGATCACACGCTCGCGTGATCACGCGTCGCGCCCGGCGCGCCCGCCGCGCCCGGCGCGCCCGGCGCGCCACCAACACGATTGGGATTGGACCTCGCATACCGACGTCCAGCCCCATGTCGGTCGTGCCAGGCCCGGCGTGGCCAAGAGTGGCACAGCAAGATGGGGATTGGACCTCGCATACCGATGACAATCACCATGTGAACGCGAGGGCGGCTCGGAGAAGGCGGCTCGGAGAAGGCGGCGCGGTGAACGGCGGCCCGGTGAACTGCGGGCGTGGGTGAACTGCGGCTCGGTGGTGCAGGCACTCGGGTTCCGTGGGTGCGGTAGGCTTGCCCGCTGATGACCACGGTTCACGTCGCCCCAGCCAACTCCGTCCAGGGAGCCCTCCACCTCCCCGGTGACAAGAGCATGTCGCACCGCGCGCTGCTCCTCGCGCTCGTCTCGACGCGCCCCGTGCGCATCGAGAACCTGGCGCTGGGTGAAGACGTCGCCGCGACGCTCGCCGCCGTGGAGCAGCTCGGCGCGACGGTCGTGCGCGACCCCGAGAATCCCACCATCGTCACGGTGACCGGTGTCGGCCTGCGTGGCATCCAGCCCCCGGCCGACGGCGCGCCGATCGACTGCCGTAACGCGGGCACGCTCGCGCGTCTGCTCACGGGACTGCTCGTGGGCCAGCCGGCCGGTCGCGAGTTCACGCTCGTGGGCGACGATTCGCTCTCGTCACGCCCGATGGCACGCATCGCCGACCCCCTGAAGGCGCTCGGCGCGAAGATCGAGACCACGAGCCGCGGCACGCTCCCCCTGAAGGTGACCAGCGTCGGTGAGCTCACCGCGACCGTGCCGTTCGAGCTCGAGGTCGCGAGCGCGCAGGTGCAGAGCGCGATCCTGCTGGCGGGCATGTTCGCCAACGGCCGCACGACGGTCGTCGAACCCGCCGTGCTGCGCGACCACACCGAGCGCATGCTCAAGCGCTGCGGCGTGAAGGTGCACCGCCGCGGCCTCAAGGTGTCGGTCGAGCCCGTGACCGGCACGTTCGAGCTGCCCGACACGTTCATCCCAGCCGACCCGTCGGCTGCCGCCGCGTTCGTGACCGCGGCCACCGTGCTGCATGGTTCGCTGCTGCGCCTGCCGGGCGTGCTCGAGCAGCCCGGGCGACGCGGGTTCGTCGACATCCTCGAGCAGATGGGCGCGCACATCGCCGTGTCGAATCGCGCGGTGGTGAGTGGGGAGCCGGTCGCCGACCTCGAGGTCAAGCACGCCACCGTGAGCCGAACGTTCATCGAGGTCGAGGATGTCGCGCGCATGATCGACGAGCTGCCGCTGCTCGCACTCGTGGGGCACTTCCGGCGCGGTGAGTTCGTCGTGCGCGGGGCGGAGGAGCTGCGCGCGAAGGAGTCGAACCGCATCGACGACCTCGAGCTCGCCTTCCGCAAGATGGGCGTGAGCTTCCAGGGCCTCAAGGATGGCTACATCGTGCGCGGCTCGAGCGTGCGCCCCGACGGCGGGCGCATGGATGCCGCGGGCGACCACCGCCTCGCGATGCTCGGCGGCATCGTCGGGCTCGTGTCGCGCCAGGGCGTGACGATCGACAACGCCGAGTGCGTGGATGTCAGTTTCCCCGGGTTCTTCGACGTGCTCGACGCGATCGCGGTGCGTGCGTAGTGGCCGACCCGACGACCGACCCGACCGTCGACCCCGCGGTGGCTGCGGCCGTGGCTGCGGATGCCGTGGATGCGGCGACCGACAAGCTCGGTATCCCGCGCCCCGTGAAGGCCGAGGAGCTCGTGCACGGTGCACGCTGGATGCGCGCACTGACGATCACCGTCGACGGCCCGGCCGGCAGCGGCAAGAGCACGGTCGCGCGGCTGGTCGCGGAGACGATCGGCTTCAACTTCGTCGACACCGGCGCGACGTACCGCGCGCTGGGGTGGCTCGCGCTCGAACGCGGTATCCCGCTCGAGGACGGCGCGCGCCTGCGCGGCCTCGCGATCGCGCAGCCGACCCGCATCTCCTACGGTGACGGTCGCTGGCTCGTGCACATCGCGGGCACCGACGTCACCGACGCGATCCGCGAGCCGCGCATCGACCAGGTCGCGTCGAAGGTGGCGGCGCACCCCGAGGTGCGTGACGTGCTCGTGGCGCGCCAGCGCCAGTTGTCACTCGACCGCGACAGCGTGCTCGACGGCCGCGACACGGGCACGAACGTGCGGCCCGACGCCGAGCTCAAGCTGTTCGTGACGGCCGACCCGATGGAGCGCGCGCGCCGGCGCGGCGGGCAGCACTCCGACCGCGACCTCAAGCGCATCGCGGCCGACCTCGCCGAGCGCGACGCGCGCGACGCGAAGCAGTCGGCCCCGGCGAGCGACGCGATCCGCGTCGACACCACGAACATGGGCATCGACGAGACCGTCGCGCACGTGGTGCAGCTGTGGCTCGATCGCCGCCGCGAGCTGTTCGACGGCGAGGTCACGCAGGGGCGCACGGCGCGCAGCTGGATCACCAACGACCGCGGCGGCCCTGACAAGTTCGCGAAGATCATGCGTCGCACGCGGCCGATCTGGAACCGTGGGTTCCGGCTCGAGGCCCACGGCGTCGACCGCGTGCCGCCGAGCCCGTGCCTGTTCATCGCCAACCACGCGTCGACGTGGGACCCGGGCTTCATGATGTCGCCGCTCGACCAGCAGATCCGCTACATGGGCAAGGCCGAGCTCGCGACGACCCCGGTGCTCAAGGGGCTCGCGGATTCGATCGGGTTCTTCCCCGTGCGGCGCGGGGCCGGCGACCGAGTCGCACTCCACATCGCTGAGGAAGTGCTGCGCGGCGGCGAGTCGCTCGGCATCTTCCCCGAGGGCACGCGCATCTACGAGGGCAAGCTCGGGCGTCCGCGGCAGGGCGCGGCGCGGCTCGCGCTCGTGACGGGCGTGCCGATCGTGCCGGTCGCGATCTACGGCAACCGCTGGTCGGAGTCGCTGTTCAAGGTGAACGTCGCCTACGGCCGCCCGCACGACTTCTCGCACCTGCGCGCCACGCCCGACAACATCAAGGCAGCGACGCTGCAGGTGTGGAGCGACGTGCAGGAGCT
>JAOPYW010000355.1 GCA_025964405.1 Thermoleophilia bacterium
GGCACCCGCGACCGGAGTCCACCCGACGCGCACTTCCGACGTCGTGGCCGAGTCGAGCGGATACAGGTTCGCCGTAGCGGTCCAGGCGTCGTCGTCCCACTCGACCGTGAACGAGTTGTCGTCGCTCGACCAGGTACCGGCCACGCCCGACGAGGAATTCGCACGCACGCGCCAGTAGTACGTGTCGTCGGAGAGGTGGGGAATCACGCTGCGCGAGGCGCGGATGCCGTGCTGCGTGAGGATCGTGGCACCCTTGCTGAACGAGCGGCTGGTTGCGACTTCGAGGTCGTACGTCGCGGCGCCGGCGACCGGGCTCCACGCAACATATCCGGCGTTGCGCGTAGTGGCATCGCCCGAGGCGAAGTCAGGGTCGGTCGACGTGCGCGGAATCGGACCATCGGTGTCGTTGTAGAAGCGCAGGGTGCTCGGTGCCGAGCTCCACGTGCGAGTGAAGCCACGCGGGGTGCTCCATGCGCCCGCACTCGAGCCAGTGCCCGTGGTGCGTACGCGCCAGCAGAAGCCGCCCAGCCAGATGTCGGAGCCGGATGCCTTGTCGACCATCGCCGGGATCCACGTCGTGTCGGTCGTGGTGCCCGAGAGCAGGATACCGTCGGTCAGGAACGTCGTCGCGGACGAGCAGCTCCCTGAGGTGGGCTGACGGGCGACCTGCACGGCATACGCTGCGGCGCCGGCAACCGGCTGCCAGGCAAGTCGTACGGCGTTGGCCGGATACGCGAGCGCCGCGCCATCGGCAGGGCTCGTCGCCAGCGGCGTCGCGACGACCGAGTCGGTGTCGGATACCCCGTCGTAGAGCTTCGTCGCACCAGCTGCACCTCCCGCGGCGCAGGTCCAGGCCACCACTCCCAGTGACAGGGAGAGGAGTGCGGTACGAATGAGGCGTGCTGTGGGTCGCATCGGTCCGAGTTCCGTTCGTGGGGAGTCGCGCAGGGGCGCGGGTACAAAGTCGTTCGGGTGAGGTCATCGGCCACCGGCGGGGTGGACCTTGAGGTCGAGCGCGGTACATTCACCCAGTTGCAATACGAGGGGTGCGCCCGCGGAAGAAGGAAAGGGGCCGCCGAGGCGACCCCTTTCCGAACTTCAGCGTGTGGGAACTATCAGCCCCAGTTGCCGTTGGTGCAGGTCTTGGATCCGACGACACCGGTCGTCGGAGCCTTCGTCGTCGTGATCGGGAGGCCCGCAGCACCGCAGCCCTTGAAGAGGCT
The DNA here is from genome assembly GCA_025964405.1 of Thermoleophilia bacterium. Lineage (GTDB taxonomy): Bacteria > Actinomycetota > Thermoleophilia > Gaiellales > SKUG01 > JAGQUL01. Next base: position 1,224 of record JAOPYW010000355.1, read on the forward strand.
ACCGTCGGCGCCGTGCACCTCGGAGAACACCACCGTCTTGCCTGCGTCGCTGATCGTGCCCGTGACGACGTAGGCCGTCGGCGGGTTGTTGAACGTCACCTGGTACTGACCGACACCGGTGCCGTTCTTCAGGTTGACGAGGGCCTTCTCGTAGGTGGTGAGGAGTGCCCACGTGTTGCAGTTCGTGTACGTGCCGTCGGTGTTGTTCGCCGAGCAGGACTCGATCGCGTTCACGACCTGCTTGATGTTCGCCGTGGCCTTGGTCTTCTGCGCGGTGTTCTTCTGCGCGAGGAAGGTCGGGACGGCGACTGCCATGAGGATCGCGATGATGATCATCACGACGAGAAGTTCGATGAGCGTGAAGCCGTTTTCAGCCTCGGAGCGCTCGCGGAGACGTGCCAGCATTGGTGGAACCTTTCAGTGGAGTGGGCTTGCAGGCGGGACGTTGGTCGCGGCTTACATCGGCACGGCCGACAGGAGCCTTGAGCACATTCTTCGAGGGTCACTTGATCTTGTCGAAGAGGGCGAACATCGGCATGTACAGGGCGATGATGATGAAGCCGACGATGCCGCCGACGAAGATCATCATGATCGGCTCGACGATCGATGTCAGTGACTTGATCGCGGCGTCGACCTCGTCCTCGTAGAACTCGGCGACCTTCTCGAGCATCGCGTCCATCTTGCCGGTCTCCTCGCCGATCGAGGCCATCTGCACCACCATCGACGGGAAGATCGGATGCCGCTTGAGCGGCTCGCTGAACGCGCGGCCCTCCTCGATCGACTTGAGGATGTCGTCCATCGCATCCTCGATCACGGAGTTGCCCGACGACTCACCGGTGACGCGCACGGCCTGCATCATCGGCACGCCCGCCGAGATGAGCGACGAGAGCGTGCGCGCGAAGCGCGCGAGCGCCACCTTCTGCACGATCGCGCCGATGCGCATCGGCAGCCGGAGCTTGATGCGGTCCCACTGGCGGCGACCGAACTCCTGGCTGGTCCACATCCGGAACGCGAAGATCGGTGAGCCCACGACGATGGGGATGAGGTACGGCTTGCTCTTGCCGTTCTCCGACAGCGACACGAGGAACTTCGTGATCTTCGGCAGCTCGGAGTTGAGGTCCTCGTACATCTTGGTGAAGATCGGCACGAGGAAGAGGATCATGCCGATCGCGGCCAGCAGCGCGAAGATGAGCACCACGGTCGGGTACATCATGGCGCTCTTGACCTTGCGCTTGAGCGATTCCCGCGCTTCGAGCGCCACGGAGATGCGCTGCAGGGTCATCTCGAGCACGCCGCCGATCTCGCCGGCGCGGACCATCGAGACGTAGAGTCGATCGAACACCTTCGGGTGCTTCTCGAGCGACTCCGACAGCGAGCGACCGCCCTCGATGTCAGCCGCGATCTCGGTGAGGATGCGCTTGAGGTTCTTCGACTCCACCTGCTCCTCGAGGATCATCAGCGAGCGCAGGATGGTGAGGCCCGAGCCGATCATCGTCGCGAACTGGCGCGAGAAGAGCGTCAGGTCGGCCGTCTTGACGCCGCCGCCGAGGCCGGGGATCTTGATCTCCGCGTTGCCCTTGGAGACCTTGCCACCCTCGTTGAGCTTGACGACCGTGAGGCCGCGCTGGCGCAGCTGACGATTGGCCGTGACCTTGTCGGGTGCATCGACGAGGCCCTGGGATCGCTTGCCGGCGTTGTCGACGGCCTGATATGCGAACGATGACATCTACGTACCTCGGGTCAGGCGACTTCGCCGTTCGGGGACTGCCACGGGAGACCGGTGGCCGGATCCACCTGCGTGGGCGCAGCGGGCTGGGCCCACTGGGCGGCTTCGGGCGGTGCCGGGTATGCGAATGCGGGAGCAGCCTCGAAACCCGGTGCTGCACCCGGTGCTGCGTAGGTCGGGGCCGGCGGCGCGAACTGCTGCTCCCCCATCGGCGGGAGGTTGGGCAGGTCGGGCATCTGGCCGGGCTGCAGCGGTGCGGCGACGGCGGGAGCGGCAGGCTGTGCCCACTCCGTGGTCGGCGGTGCGAGCGGTGCAACCGGAGCTGCCTCGAACGTCATCGGGGCTGCGGGTGTGGCGTAGGTCGGCGCAGCTGCCTGCTCGGGAGCCGCCATCGGCGCGACC
>JAOPYW010000357.1 GCA_025964405.1 Thermoleophilia bacterium
GACGTTGGCGAGGTAGCGCAGGCCGCCGTGGATCAAATTCGAGGATCGCGACGACGTGCCCGAGGCCCAGTCATCCGATTCCACGATGCCGACGCGCAGCCCGCGCGTGACCGCGTCGAGCGCGCAGCCGACACCCGTGATGCCGCCACCGATGACGAGCACGTCGAGCGGTTCGCGCGCCATCGCCTCGAGGAGGCGGGTCCGGTCGGTCGCCGCAAAGGGGGCCGGAAGGCCGTCAGGCGACGGTGTGGCGTCGGTTCGCATGACGCGAGCATGCCCGATCGGTCGCGAATCCATCCGTGCGCGTACGTTCTCCGAATCACCCCTATGGTTCGGGGCCGCGCTGACCGATGTTCAACCGATACGGCGCAGGGAACCTGCGTCACGGGAAGGGATCGTCCGGTCATGTCGCATCACGTCGTCCAGGATCAGGTTGCCACGCTGTATGCCGACGGCGTCGATCAGGTGTGGTCGACCTGGGAGCCCTCGCTGCGCCGCTGCGAACAGCTCCTCGGCACCGCCGAACGTCGCGACCAGCACCGCGCCCACGACCTCGCCGAACACTTCCGTCGCGCGCAGTACCGCGCCCACGTCGCCGGTGAACTCGCCGTCGGGCTGGTGCCGCCCGTGCAGGCGGTGCACCCGCACGACCAGCTCGTGGGCGTGCTCGGCGTGTGCCGCGACACCCTGAGCGTGATCGCAGTGCGCGCCGAGCTCGACGAACTCGACGACGAGACGGCCCTGATCGGGCTGCTCGCGATCGACGCCACGCGCGACGCCTTCCGCGGTGCGCGCGAGACGAGCACCGACCTGCAGGCGTGGATCTCCGAGGCCGGTCCGGTCGCTCCCTGGGTCGTGCCCGACACGGCTCCGTCGCGCTTCATGACGCTGCTCATGTGGTCGCTCATCGGCGTGTGCGCCGTGCTCTTCCTCGCCCTGGTCGCCGAAGTCTTCCTGATGGGGAGCTGACCCATGTCGGCCGCGACCCGCACCGAGCCGGTTCGCGTGCTGCTCGTCGACGACGACGAGTCGATCAGGATGCTGCTCGAGGTCAACCTCGAGTTCGACGAGCGCTTCGACCTCGTGGCATCGGCGCGTACGGGTGGGGAGCTGCTCGCGAAGCTGGAGTTGGTGCCCGACGGCATCGACGCCGTGCTCGTCGACGTGACCCTGCCGGATGTCGACGGGCTCGAACTCGTCACGAAGCTGCGGAGCCGGCTGCCGGGCGCGGCCATCGCGCTCTACACGGGCTGGACGGATCCCGACCTGCTCGAGCGTGCGCTCGCGGCGGGCGCCGACGGCGTGTTCACGAAGTCGGGCGACACGCGTGCGCTGTTCGACGAACTGCTGACCCTGGTCTCCTGATCGCGGCGAACGCGACGCGCTGGCTCAGCCGCCCGCGATGAGCACGGTGGTCTCCGCATGGGAGTGGGCCGCGAAGGCCTCCGTCGCCATGAGGTCGCAGAACCCCTCGACCACGGCCGGGTCGAACTGGCTGCCGGCGCCCTCGCGCAGGCGGCGCAGGGCCTCGTCGTGCGGGAGCGCCTGGCGGTAGGGACGGTCGCTCGTCATGGCGTGCCACGAGTCGCAGACGAAGATGATGCGGGCGCCGAGCGGGATCTGTTCGCCCTGCAGCTGGTGCGGGTAGCCGCGTCCATCCCAGCGCTCGTGCTCGTGGAGCACGAGCGGGCGCACGCCCTGGAGGAACTCGACGTCGGCGATGATGCGCTCACCGATGACGGTGTGCTCCTTCATCGTCTCGAACTCGTCGTCGGTGAGCGGACCGGGCTTGGAGAGGATCTCGGTCGGCACGCCGATCTTGCCGATGTCGTGCAGCAGCGCGCCGAGCTTGAGGTCGCGCACCTCATCCTCACGCATGCCGAGGCGGCGACCGAGGTCGGCTGACATGTCGGTGATCGAGCGGGCGTGGTCGAGCGTGTAGGCGTCCTTGGCCTCGAGCGCGGAACTGAGCGCCTCCACCGTCTCGAAGTAGGACCGCTCGAGCGACGCGAACAGCTCTGCCTGTTCGAGGGTGCCACCGAGCTGGTCGGCGATCGTCTCGAGCATGTGGAGGTCGTCCTCGCCGAGCACGTCGGGGTCTGACTCGTAGACGGCGATCGCGCCGACGATGGTGCGGTCGCGGCCCGAGATCGGCACGACGATGCGGCCGCGACAGTCGTTGGGCGAATCGCCGTCGTGCATGCCGCCGATGTCGTCGCCGTCGCCGGCGACGCTCACGTAGGGACGGCCGGAGGTGCAGCACTCGCGCAGCACGTCGGTCGTGAGGTCGTCCCCGTCGGCGGTGCGGGTCGTGCTCTGGGCGCTGGCGCCGCTCGAGGCGACGATGCGGAGGCTGTCGACGTCGCCCGATTCGACGAGCGCGATCGTCACGCGCCCGTAGCCGAAGCCCTCGTGCAGCTCGCGCGCCGCGATGCGTGCGACGGCGTCGGGTTCGCGCTGGCCGGTGAGGCTGCGAGCGAGCTTCGGGGTGCAGGCGAGGTGGCGGCTGCGCTTCCTGATCGAGCGGAGCATGCGCGTGCGCTCGATCGCCATCGAGGCCTGGCGGCCGATCGCGGTGAGCAACGCCGACATGTCGTCGTCGAGGCCCAGCTGCGGGCGGTCGAGCACGATGAGGCCCACGACGCCGTTCGCGTCGCGCAGTGCCTGCACGGCGATGTTGCCGTCGAAGCCGAGGCGGTTGAGCACCACGCTGGTGGCTTCGTCGAGCCGCGCCGTGTCGCACGTGAAGGGGGTCGAGCCGGCGTGGATCGCGAGGTCGGCCAGGCCCGAGCGCAGGCGCAGGGTTCCGGAGCCGGAGGTCGCGAGGCGTTCGATGCCCACCGCTCCCGCCATGCGGAGACGACCGGTGTCGAGCGCGAAGATCGCACCGCGGTCGACACGGGCGGCCTCGACGGCCTGCTGCACGTGGTCGATGAGGCGGTCGCGCTGCTGGTTCTCGCTGGCTGCGTGCACGCTGCGGAGCAGGAGTTCGTTGTCACGGGCGCGCTGCTGTTCGCGGTCGACGACGGCGGCCTTGCCGAGCGCCACGGCACCGAGTGCCGCCATCGACCCGATGAGCGTGTCGTCGCCGGCGCGCTGCAGGTCGCGCGCGGTGCGATAGCGACGCAGCACGACGCCGAGGAACTCGCCGGCTGACCACATGGGCGCGACGACGAGCGCCATGGCTCCCCCGCGCAGGCCGACCATGTCGGGAAGCGGATTGGCGCCGGCGTCGGTGGCGTCGAGCACGCGGAGGGCGCGGCGCGCGGTGAGCGCTTCCTGCAGGTGACGTCCCTCGGCGGCGGTGACGGGCACCTGGCGTCCCCACATCGGCGACCAGAGCGCGCGGTCGTGCTCCTCCCAGACGAAGATCTCGAGCCCTGCCTCCTGGGCGCTGGCGGCGAGCGCCTCGACCGTGCCACGTACGCCTGCCGGCTCGGCGCCGATCTGCTCGACGGCGAGCATCATCTGGAGCGACACGCGTGCCTCGCGGCGGGCGGTGTGCACGGCCCCGCGCATCATGCGGGCGATGGCGCGGTGCAGGAGCAGGAGCGATGCGGTCGCGAGCCCGACGAACAGCAGCAGGCCCACGAACCCGAGGCCACGGGTCTGCTCCACGATGGCGACGATCACCAGGTTGACCGCGACGAGCACACCGGCGAAGTAGATGCGCCCCGCGTGCTGCTCCATCCATGCGAGCTGCGTATCCGAGGGCGATGCGGGTTCAGCGTCGGTCACGCGGGCACGGCTCCTCGAAGGCATGGACAGGGTCGGCGTCGTGACCACTCCCGGGGCCTGGACGCTGAAGCGATGGTTCCCCGCGCCATGGGAAGGAAAACCCGGTAGTACGTAGTACGACGCGCGGAGCGCCTCACGTCGTCATGCGGGTTTCGCCGCGCCGACTACGCCTGCGGAACGCTGGCGGCGACCGCGGCGCTGAGCCGATCCCGGGCCGAGGCGAGGCGCTCGAGTGAGCGTTCGCGGCCGAGTGCGTGCAGTGATTCCCACAGGCCGGGCGCGATCGTGCGGCCCGTAGCTGCGAAGCGGATCGGCGAGAACACCTTGCCGGGCTTCAGCTCGAGTGCCTCGCAGGTGCCGCGCAGCGCAGCCTCGAGCGAGTCGAGCTCCCACGCGTCGAGCGCCTCGAGCGCAGCAGTGACGTGCGTGAGCACGGTGACCCCGACCTCGCCGGTCTTCTCGAGCCGGGCCCAGGCGTCGTCGGTGAAGGTGAACGGCTCGACGAGGAACGACAGGTAGGCCGGCACCTCGCTGAAGGTGGCGACCTTCTCCTGCACGAGCTCGGCAGCGGCCCGGCCGTCGATGATGTCGGCGGCGGCGGCGAATTCGGCGTCGGCCGGCATCCACTCGGTGCGCCAGGCGTCGTAGCCCGCGACCCACTCCTCCACCGACAGGGCGCGCAGGTGCTCGCCGTTGAGCCACTCGAGCTTCTTGTAGTCGATCTGCGCGGCCGACTTCTTCACGCGCGTGACGTCGAACGCGGCGATCAGGTCGTCGCTGGCCAGGTACTCGGTCTCGCCATCCTTCGACCAGCCCACGAGCGCGAGGCCGTTGCGCACGGCCGCGGGTGCGTAGCCCGCGAGCGCGAGCTGCTCGACGTTCGACGTGTGGTGGCGGCGCTTCGAGAGCTTCGCGCCGTCGGGCCCGAGCACCATCGGCAGGTGGGCGAACGCGGGCACCGGCTTGCCGAGTGCCTCGTAGATGAGGATCTGCTTCGGCGTGTTGTTGAGGTGGTCGTTGCCACGGATGACGTGGGTGATCTCCATGTCGGCGTCGTCGACGACGTTCGCGAAGTTGTAGAGCGGGGAGCCGTCGGCGCGCGCGACCACGAAGTCACCGATCAGCGCATTCTCGAACGCGGTGTCGCCGAGCACCATGTCGTGCACGACGGTCGTGCCGGTGGTCGGCACCTTGAAGCGCACCGAGAACGCCTCGCCGGCGTCGGCGCGCGCCTTCGAGGTGGCCGGGTCGAGGTCGCGGCCCGCGCCGACGTAGACGTAGGGGCGCTTCGCGGCCTCCGCCTCGGCGCGATCGGCGGCGAGCTGCTCCTTCGTGTCGAAGGCGCGGTAGGCGTGCCCCGACGCGAACAGCTCCTCGAGCGCCCGGGAGTAGGCGTCGCTGCGCTGGCTCTGGAAGTAGGGCTCGTGCGGGCCGCCCACGCCGGGGCCCTCGTCCCAGTCGAGGCCGAGCCAGCGGAACACCTTGAGCGCCTGGTCGACGTTCTCCGGGGTCGAGCGCTCCTGGTCGGTGTCCTCGATGCGCAGCACGTAGGTGCCCTGCTCGCCGAAGTGGCGGGCGTAGAGCCAGTTGAAGAGCGCCGAACGGGCACTGCCGAGATGCAGCGTGCCGGTGGGGCTGGGAGCGAAGCGAACACGAACGGGCGAAGTCATGCAGGAAGGTTACCGGACCGCCCGTCGCGAACCCGATCCGGGCGAACTGCGAACCAGCTGGTGCAGCCACCCGGGAGGACCTCCATGCAGCACGACCGATACGCCGAGGAAGCACGCCAGCGCTGGGGCGCCACCGACCAGTGGGCCGATTCGACCGCACGCGCTGCTTCGTGGTCGGAGGACAACTGGCACGAGATCCGCGAGGAGGCCGACCTCATCACGAGTCGGTTCGAGGAGCTGCACGCGGCAGGCATCGACCCGACGTCGGCCCTGTCGCTGTCGGCGGCCGAGGACTGGCGTGCGCACCTGACGCGCTGGTACTACGACGCGACACCCGCGATGCTCCGCGGCCTCGGCGACCTCTACGTGAGCGACCCGCGGTTCACGGCGTTCTACGACGGCGCCGACGGCGAGCGCGCGGGGCTGGCGGAGTGGGTGCGCGACGCGCTCACGGCCTATGCCGACGATCGCGGTGAGTGATCAGAGCGGCCCGGCGGCGTGGGTGAGCGTCTCCCACGCCATGTGGAGCCCGGCCGACGTCGGGCGCGACGACTGCAGTCGCACCTTGAGCTCGGGCATCGGGATACCGCGGCGCACCGCGTAGTGGTTGTAGGCCACGTCACCGACGAGTGAGTTGGAGGCGCCGCCCTGCGCGACCGGGTTCGGGCACGGCCACGCCGGATCGTCGGGGTGCACTGCGTAGTGGCTCAGGTGCTCGTAGCCCGCGATGATGCGAGCCTGCTGCTCGCCGTAGAGGTCGATGCCCTGGATCCATGCGGTCTCGGCGGCGTTGGTGATGCTGTCGAGGCCCATGGCGGTGTGGCCGAGGTCGCGGCACGTCTCGCTGTACATCCCCTGCTGGAAGAACTTCGCGTTGTTGTAGGTGGTCGAGGTCATGCTCCCCTCGAGCGGGATGAGGGGCTTGGGGCCGTCAGCCGACATGTAGACCTGTGCGGGCGTCGTGTTGCGCCAGTCGTTGATGCCCTCGTCGTAGAGGGACCGGTTGTTCGTGAAGACGCCGATCGCCAGCTCGGCGTTGGCCATCGTGGAGAGCCAGTTGCCGTTGTGGGCGGGCCAGCCGTCCCAGACGATCGGGTGGTAGACGTCGATGAGGAGGCGCTCGAAGCGGGCGATGTCGGACGCCGTCCAGCCGCTCCCCGAGTAACGCATGATCTCCGCGGCACGCGTGAAGGTCTCCGCCGCCCATGCTGCGGTGAGCTTGCCGTTCGTGTTCACCATCGAATCGAAGTAGATGCGTTGCTCGGTCGCGGAGTAGGCGTTGAGGATCTCGAGCGCCTTGTCGCGGCTCGCGGTCGCACCGGTGTAGTACCAGATGAGCGCGTGCGTGTAGGCGGCGACGGCGTCGTCGGTGTGGTTGCTGCAGCCGATGTTGGGCTGGCCCGCCGTGCCGCACCTCAGGTCGACCTGGGGCGTCGGCGCCCAGGTGGCCTTGCCGAAGCGGGATGACTTCGCCTTGGCGAGTGCGCCGGTCCACGGCTCGGCGCCCGCGGCGATCCTGCCCTTCACGAAGTCGAGCTGGGCGCGCGATTCGCCGATGCCGGGATGCACGAACCCGGTGTCAGCCGGCACGGCCGGCACGACGTAGCGCACTTCGCGGATCGTTCCCAGGACCGACCCCGACGCGCTGATCGGGCGAACGCCGTAGTAGTGACTGACCCCCGTGTCGAGGCCGGAGTCGACCCACGTGAGCGTCGAGAGGCCCAGCTTGGCGCGGCCCGATCCGTCACGCAGCACCTGGTAGTTGGTGTGGCTCGAGCTGAGGTCGGGAGCGGCGGTCCAGGTGAACTTCACCGTGCCGGGCGTGCCGCCGTACTCGACCTTCAGGCCGGCCGGAGTGGTGACGGTCGCCGGGGTGCCACCGGCGGCTGCCGCGACGGTCCAGGTGCGCGTGACCGTGACCGACACGTTGCCTGCGGCATCTGTCGCCCGCACGGCGAACGTGTGCGCGCCGACACCCAGCGAGGCATAGGAGACGCCGCTCGAACATGTCACGAAGGCAGCGGCGTCGAGCTTGCACGTGAAGGCGCTCGTCTCGTTCGCGGCGAACGTGAACGCGGCACTGGTGGCGGTCGACGTGGAGCCGTTCGCCGGACCGCCGGTGATCGTCACGGTCGGCGCGGTCGTGTCAGGCGGCGTGACCACCGTCCACGTGCGGGTGGTCGCGGTCGACGTGTTGCCGGCGCCGTCGCGCGCCGTGATGCTCCACGTGTGACTGCCCACCGCGAGCGACCCGTAGGTGACCCCACTGGTGCAGGTGGTCGAAGCAGCCGCGTCGAGCGTGCAGGTGAACGCGCTCGCCTCGATCGCTGAGAACGTGAAGCTCGCAGACGTCGCCGCAGTCGATGCGCCGTTCGCAGGGCCACCCGTGATGGTCACGGTCGGCGCGGTCGT